>JBFOLQ010000565.1:0-21916 GCA_040830145.1 Flavobacteriaceae bacterium
AGATGCGTAATTCCTCTGGCCTAGATACCGCGTTACTAAAGATCAACTGCGCTTCATAATCTGCCGGGTTTGGAGAAAGCACCAAATCAAAATCTGTAGGTGCGGCAAAATCGGTATTTGGAGCTGCTGCTGCATCCTCTGAACCTTTTGTCCCTGAAACCGAAGATTTAGCACCTCCGCCACCAACGGCGACAATCTCAAAGGCAGACAATTTGGGTTGATCTATACCACCTACGGCCGCAAGGGCAGAAAGATTCATATCTAATACTCCATCAGCAACTGTGACAGCAAAGGTCTTTACCTCAACAGTTTCGGCACCAACATCGGCCGTTATATCGTAATTATCTAAAATTAGATTTCCTTCCAGGATCACATCAAATATGCGTCTTCCGATCCCGCCCGGTCCTCCACCGGTTGCTCCCCAGTAGATCTCTGCAAAGTGTAGCGAGACCATATAATCCCCATTGGGGACAGGAACGGCGTAATCATATTCCCGGCTATTTGAACTTCTCTCAGTCTTGTACAGATCCGGGAGTTGCACACTGTTATTAGACCAGGATCTTCCTCCTACAAAGAATGCATCTGCTTCAAAATCCTGCCCGGCGTGATTTAAGGCCGGTCCTCCTGCATTGACAAACAATGAAAAATTATTTGTGACATTTGATCCAGTAAGATTTACCAAGGTCTGATCTGCTACCCCATGGTTAATGACCAATTGAGCAACACCTCCTCCGGCACCATTGTAACTTATGGAAACCTGTCTGGTATCTTGCAATCCCATTAGTATGCTTTGAAGATCCCCGCTCTCTATTTGAAAATCACCTGCATTGGTTCCTGTTATATCGAGAGATCTTATAAAGAGTCCCGTATTCCCGGAGGTGGTGCCGATAATCATATCTTCAACCTGCCCGTTCTGTATATCCGTACTTGGGGGAGGAATAAGGGTGCTTGCAACACTAGCAGTACCTGCGGGATTGTCTTCCCCAAAATATTCCATATTCTTTTGATCTCCTAACCCAAAGGATGGAGAACCTGAAAGGGTATAGAGCCCACTTCCTGACACAATGGCCTGAGTACCATGCCTTGTATAATTGGTGTCATCCAACCTACTCCAGGTCTGGGTGCTAAGATCAAAGCCTTCGGTAATATCCAAAGCACCTGTTACTTCCACTCCATATACAATTTGCTGACTTACTTCACCTCCGATAACTATAAGTTGGTTCTCAAAATGGGCAACCGAAGCTCCGGCTCTTGGAGTAGTTAGGTTTTTATCCGAGCTCAAAGTAGTCCATTGTCCGGTAAGGAAATCATAGACATCGACCTCTGCAATTGTCGGCGCAAAAAAGCCACCGGTACCACCGGACAGTCTCCCTCCAATGGCATATAGCTTATCGCCTACCACTGTGGCCTGAAAATGATCTCTAGCCCTGGGGGCGTCGGGCAAGCTTACCCAAGCTCCGGTAGCGGGGTCAAATTCATCAAACCAGGTGACGAATCCACCATTATGCCCGTTGGTAGATCCTCCAACAAGATATAGTTTATCATTGTACACCGCCAGACCAGCGGCTCCTCTTTTCCTGCCTGCCGGAATGGGTGGTCCTTGTATCCAATCATTGGCTGTGGGGTCAAATATCCACACGAAGTCTGTCGGGGTATCTTGAGGAAAAGAATGTGTTTTTAGAGCACCTATTACCCAAATAAGACCCTGATACTCAACCGCCTGAAAATGGTTGAACATCTCTGGGGCATCCGGAAGGGAATTCCAGGAATCAGAGGTGTAGTCATATACCTGGACCGTTTGGCTTTCTAACCCTCCTATGAGATAGAATTTATCTCCGGCTTGTACCAGGCCACATTCACCCCTTCCTAAATAGCTTTCATTTTCGTTTTTGATGACCCATTGAGAAGCAGTACTGACAGTCCAGTCAAAATTGACGTTTACAGGCGTGGATCCCGGTTTACTTACGGTAACTACAACATTGTGCACTCCGTCATTAGCAGGACCTCCTGTGAGGGCCGCTGCATCGATAGTACCTGAAATTACACCGCTTAGATTGTCAATGCTCATCCCCATAGGTTCTCCGGAAATGCCATAATCGAATTGTTCGACAGGATCTCCACCGGTAGCGATTACGTTAATTGTCGGACTATCGCCAGGTTCATTGTTCTGATCCGCAATGGGATCTACCGTAATTGGAGTGTTTTGATTACTGCTCAATACTTGTATGGCCGAAACTTTAGGCTGATCTACCCCTCCGACGGCATTGAGCGCTGAGAACCCAAGATCTAAAACACCATCGGAAACCGTGACCGGGAAAACCTTTTGCACTGCGGTTTCAGCTCCCACATCCGCAGTAATATCGTAATCGTCCATAATTAGCACTCCTTCCATTGTTACGTCAAATATTCGACGTCCAATACCGCCCGGGCCGCCTCCCGTGGCTCCCCAATAGATCTCGGCGAAATAGAGTGTTACGTTGTAGTCCCCATTGGGCACTGGAATTGCGTAATCAAATTCTCTGGAATTAGAACTTCTTTCTGTCTTATACAGGTCTGGAAGTTGAGCGTTATTGTTAGACCATGCTCGTCCCCCAACAAAGAAGGAGTCTGCCTCAAAATCCTGGGTGTTATGAGTCAATGCCGGGCCACCAGTATTGATATAAAGGCTAAAGTTGTTCACAGGCGGATCATCAACATCAATAGTAATGGTGTCCGTATCCGTAAGCCCCATGGCATCAGAAACTGTGAGGGTAACATCATAAGACCCCGCAAGCGTAAAGGTGTGTAAAGGATCTGCATCTGTGGAAGTATTACCATCGCCAAAATCCCAGAAATAATCTGTAACCAAAACATCATCTGTAGAATTACTTCCTGTGAAACTAACATCCAGGGGAGCATCACCAGATAATACATCGGCCTCAGCCAAAGCCGTTGGAGGTGTTCCCGGAACAGATCTTAAAAATATGACCCAATCTGTACCCGACCCATTTGGTGGATTACCAAAATCTGCAGCCTGGCCACTATTTACGAAAGGAATGCTTCCTTGGGTTAAGGCTCCACCATTTACCGGATCGAACCATAAAACTTCAAAAACACCACTTGCCGAGGTCAGGTCAAGAGTTGCCGAAATAAACTGCGGCATATAAATGAGATAGCTTACACCAAGTTCGGCCAAACAGAAGGAGTTACTGTCTGAAACCAGGTCATCATGACTATCCATTTGCGTATAAGGAATCTGCTGCTGAAAGAAGTCTAATGCTAATTTCGCGTCTTCCCATTTATGAGCTCTACTTCTAAAGTCCTGGGCTGTTAGGTCTGTTTCACCGGTATCATATCCGAAGTAATATTCCACACCATCCCCGCCTGCCATGAGGGTTCCCCATAATGCTTTGTGCCTTACCTCTTCCCTATTATCTGGAACACTTCCCTGATTTCCGGAATAATCAGAATCTGCGGTTACGCCTTCCATCGGACCGCCTTGTTCGTCATTAGAAACCACCCATGGTTTCCCCGCATTTTCCGAATCCTGAACCCATTTAACAATATCATCATGAATATTGTCAATATGAGACTGGATTGAGGGACCGGTAAAATTGAAGCCTGGCCCAAGCAAAGTATTATAGATGTTTCCTTGCTGAGAAGGGTAAGAGTGCACCGTAATTGGATGACCATAGGCATCCAAATTACTGATATAGTCTATATATTCTTTGAGAACCAAATTCTGAGGATCATTCAATTGGGCGTATAAATTGTATTCTTCTCCTAAATTCCAATTGAGTGCAAGGTGATGGCCAAACCTTGCAATAAGTTCTCGATAATAAAGTTTACGCTCAACCCCCAGTTGACCACCATCTAATAGCAAATCATTTTCTGTTTCCTGGGTTTTGAAATGAAGGAACATCCCCTTGGCGTCTCCATGGGCAAATAATATTTCCCACTGTTCAAGTTTAGATACATCGTATCGCTGTCTGTTATCAATCTCCGTCTGAGTGCTACCGTTTAGGTCGTTATGATCTGTAGCCGCCCATGGCCAGACGTCTCTTCCATCTCCGTTTACGTTCATAGTTATGAAAGAAAAGGCGTTCATTCCCTGGCCACTTAAGTAATTTATGGCTCCTACCAATCCCTGTCCTTTGTTACTTTGCCAAACCGGATCTCCTGGCTGCCAATCCTGAACATGTGGAGCCCAATCTTTGCTGGCCAAAGTATTATCGAAGTCGCCATAAGCCAGCATATTTTCAGGAGAATCTGCGCCTGCTTTTAGAAAATTTTGTCCGGTTTCCTGAAACTGAAGGTATCTGTTCCCCACATAACTCAGTCTTCCCTTGGATCTGTTGTCCGGGAAAACCTTATCGGAAGCGGCAATTGTAATTGTTCCATTAGCTCCATCAAAGGAGGTAGCCGATCCTTCATTTGCGTCCAGGCTCACGGCAATTTCAGTCCCTGTTCTAAAAGAGGCGGTGTAAGTCCAATCACCTTCTTCATCCGGACTAAAGCGCACCATCCATTTGTCACCTGAGGAAGCACCGGTTTCTGCCGCATTTCCGTCGGCTGCGTAAAAGCCCGGGATGAGATAATTTGTTCCCGTAGGGCTGGTAAAAGTTACATTAAGCCTGTAGTCTAAAAATGGGTTGACCGCTGCATCTTCAGAGGTATCAGGGCCGGTGAACATAAGGCTTAGATCATGCCATTTCTTTAATTCACCAATTACAGTAACCCCACCTCCGATGGCTGAAACATTTATAGTAACTGTGGCCGTATCAGTTAAACCTTCATCATCTTCAACTGTTAGTGTAGCATCATAGTTGCCTTCTGAAGAATAGGTATGTACCGGATCTGAAGAGGTTGAAGTATTACCATCCCCAAAATCCCACAAATAGCTTACGATTTGATTGTCATCCGAAGAATTACTCCCGGTAAAGGTCACCTCTAGGGGCGCCTCTCCCGTCAGGGGAGTAGCTTCGGCTACGGCAGTCGGACTTTGATTGTTTACAGCAACGATCTGAATAGCCGCTACTTTAGGCTGATTAGCTCCTCCAACTCCTGCTAAAGAAGAGAAGTTCAAATTAACTTCTCCGTCATTGATGGTTACCGGAAAGGTTTTAACCACTTCTACTTCCGCACCAACATCTGCTGTGATATCGTAATCATCCATGATCAAAACGCCCTCCATGGTAACGTCGAAAACGCGAATACCTTCTCCTCCCGGACCTCCTCCGTTGGCTCCCCAGTAGATCTCCGCGAAGTGGAGAGAGACATCGTAATCCCCATCAGGAACCGGAATGTTATAATCAAAGGTCAGGCTATTTGAGCTTCTTTCAGTCTGATAAAGTGGGGATACCAGAGCATTGGCATTGGTATATGTATTCCCCCCTGTGAAAAAAGCGTCAGCCTCATAATCCTGGTTATTGTGGGTAAGCGCCGGCCCACCAACATTTAGGTGTATTTCAAAAGTGTTAGGTGCCGGAGTTACGGTCCAGTTGAAAGTGACTGTTTGGGCATCACTCGTTACCCCATCGCTATCATCTACCACAACTGTAACCAGGTAAGGGCTATTAGCAGTTGCTCCAAAATCTATGGTTCCCCCTATCTGTCCGTTTGTGGGTTCTATTTGTAATCCTGGTGGAAGACCGCTTGCTGAGTAGCTAAGGTTGCCGTCTCCTCCCGTTGCGGGTATTGCAAAACTACCATCGAGTTGCACTCCTTCAGCAGTGCTCTGATCCGCAACAGGATCTATAACAATAGGCATATGTGTAAGCTCTGCCTCCAGGATCTCTATAGCATTGGCTATAGGATTTTCAATTTCATGTAAGAACTGAATATTCAGGGCTCCGTCGCTCACAGTTACAGGAAACGAAAGCATTCCACCCACCTGATGTCCAAACTCAGCAATCAAATCCAGATTGTCCTTAACGATATTGCCTTCAAGGGCTATATCAAAAACTCTATCTCCTACCTCATCAGTAAAAGAATAACTGTTTCCGACGTAAATATTTACTAGGTAGTCATCATTGGGAACTGGAATAACATATTCCATTTCCGGGCTATGGGCTACATCATAGCGTTCCTGTGCAAAGATTGCATTGTAAGTAGTCTCATCAATATAACCGGGGATAGATGCATCTCTATTTACATAGGGCGGTATTGTGGCAACATTTACGTTAAAACCAGTGTTCACGCTGTATACCGAGGTGCTAAAACTTCCATTTGAGGCATTTGCCACCCAGTCCAGACCTCCGTCCGATGCAGTAATTAGAGGCCCACCTATATTAATTCTTGGAAGGCCTGTACCATCCCCACCAAGGACATTTAGGTAACTCCAGGTACCTTCTACCTCCACCCCAGTTGCATTTGAAGTTCCTATGAGACCTACCGCTAAATCACTACCACTATTTTGGATCGCATTGAGAATGGCGCCTTCGGCCAAAATGCTTGTCCAGGCCGTACGAATGCCTCCGTCAAATCTGTATTCCAAATTCACCTGGCCGCTTTGAGGATCAACAACAAAGAAAAATTCCACGCTTCCCGAGGGTCTGTTGGCCGGGGCAAGGGCAAGTTCAATGGGAGCTTGCGGACTGTCGTTCAATTCTTGTTGAAGCCGAAGTCCGGCTTGGGAAACTACAAATTTTAGATAGTTACTTTGGGTGCCGTCTCCTATAAAAAAACCGAGTTCTCCGGTTGGAGCGTTTTGATTGCCGTACAACTGTAATGGGCCACTAAAGTTAGCTATTCCTCCGGCCACAGTGAAGGTGCCACTATTCTGATCTACCTGTACACCGTATTGGAATCCCTTCTCCTGGGTATTTGTAGCGCCCAGTGCTGTTCCAGAAGTCATTTGCATGGTCATTGCTCCTAACGCACCCCCTAAAATATCATCAGGATTGGGATCTGTCGGATCTCCCCTCCGATCTAGCCAATCTAACCAATTGGCATTTGGGTCTCCATTATTCATTAAGCCCGTCATACCGAGCCCCAGGTACCCGCCAAGCATGGTGTTACTGGAAAATAGTTCATTAACTACAGGAAGTGGAAAGGCGTCACTTCCGGCGTTTTCATGATCTCCTAATTGAAAGGGGTCATTAGCATCTAAAATTCCATCGCTGTCATCATCATTATCATTGAGATCAGAAATTAGAGTACCTCCTGCAGATTTATCAAAATCGTCTGGTTGGGAACCACCATTACAGGGATCTGTCCCGTTGTCTTCTTCATCTTGATTTGAATATCCATCAAAATCATAATCGGCCAGGGGGTCATAAGTCGGGTCCGAAGGGTCTATACAATTTATGGGGGGTTGTGGTTCAAAAACTACGATTTTACCATTTAAGGTGCCCACCCAGATGGTCCCTGGAAAAACATCTGTATCGCTATTGCAGCTTACTCCAAGGGCATCTCCTCCGATACCGGATAAAAAACTATCCGTTAAGGTATTTAGACTTCCGTCAGGGTTTAATTGAACTCTCCTTAACCGCCCAGAATTCACACCCGCAATGAGATCTCCCTGCATATCTCCATTGAAGTTAGATGCAGTGTACTCATCAATTCCGTTAGTGTTTGTGGGCCAGGTGGTCACAATATCATCAACATCGCCATCGGGGTTGGCAATCCCCGGTCCTCGCCAGTCTCCTTCAACCGCATTCGCAGTCTGTACAGGCGGCCAGTTGGCAGGTAAGCCAAGATTTGGATCAGTAGTAGAACCCGGTGTAGAACCGTCCGGGTCATAAATAGCTGTTCTCCAAACTGCCCCATTTGTATTATTAGGATCGGGAGCAATAAACATCCCGGCACCTGTTGGATTCGCTCTAATGGGATTTGGATGACCTCCGTAAAAGCTTCCAAAGGTATAGGTTTGGATATTGTTGGTGACTAATGACAAGTGATCAGCGTTATTAATTTCTTCTCCACCAGATGGTGTATTACTTCCTGGTTCTCCAACCACATAATTGTTGGTTACCGTTGCCAGTCCTTCATTTTCGGGAAACCCGCCCCAACCTTGATTGGCGCCATTATCGGTGACATAAACCGCACCGTTTTGAGTGATGACTAAATCGTATGTATTTCTATATCCGGGCGAAAATATCTGAACCGGACCTCCGGGGACAATCACAGCCTGATTAAGACCATCGTTACCCCCAAAGGGATCGTTTACATCTACCCCGTCATAACCAGGGTCGTCAGGATCACTAATCCCATTGACATTCGCGCGAGAAGGGTCATCTAAGGTGGGTAAGTCGTAAATATAGGATCTGCCATTATCGTTTAATATGGGCAAGGTTTCTAGCATACTCAGATTCACCGAAAGTACGGCAGCCGACAGTGCATATTCCCCGGTGTACACAAAATTTGCCGAGGGTGATCCTCCATTGGTATGTCCCCCTTGAGAAACTATTAAATAATCTGTTGTACCGACGGTTACAAACTCCAAACCATTGGTAGCATGATTATCCTCGGATCTTGGAAGACCTCTAACCAAATCTACCATATCCCAGGAAGTTCCGTTCCATGTAAAGCGCGTAATTATACCTGAGTTAGTGTCCAGGTTTATATCGCCATTACCCCCACTCGTTCCAGCGCCGATCCTAAAATCACTGGAGGTAACATAGATGACAGGATTTGTGGCTGTTCCGGCAACCGTAAGTCCGGTCGACTCCCTCTCTGTGCCGTCATCTGTGGTACCGTCATCATTATGATTTTGTATCTCATTGATTCCGGTAAGTGTCTCTAAGGCCGTTACCTGATAATCATCTATATCAATTCTGTCTACAGTGAAAATCTTAATTTCACCTGTATATTCTAAAACATAAAGCCTGCCATCAGGACCATACATTAAAGATGTAACATTATCGACTGTCCCTACACCGTTAAAGTCCAAATTACTTTGCACAAAACTCTGGGCGTAAAGAGGCGCGGTAGATACTAAGAATAAAGAAAAGACAATGGAATAGTACAAAAACCTAAGTTTCCGTGTGTGGGGTCGGATCATTTGGTCGGTGATTAATTTAGTTAGCTAAATAATCTGGGGAATATGTTAAAAATATGGGTATTCAAGCCTATTTAAAAAAGGGATACTCATTATTCGTTCATATACCGCGTTCATCGGTGAATTGCACCAATTTATAAGGCCTAAATTAAGAAAAATTGAGCGTTTACAAGACATTACTTTTGATTTAAAATAGGGGCCTTAGACACATTTTCTTCCAAATTTTCATTATTTCCATAAAATGAAAGAGGCCAGTTTCAACACCGGCCTCTTTTAATTTGTAAATTCTATGAGTTCTTCTAATTCTTAACGAGCAATTTCACAAGTAGCGGATCTCCCTGATCCAATTCAAGACCGATAAAATAGAGTCCATCTCTCAATGTTGCTACAGGTACCTGATAGGTGCCTCCGGTCACGAAAATATTTTGTGCATTAAAGCTGCCAAGGAGTCTTCCTGAATAGTCGTGCAAATAAATAGTCATTACCAGTACTTCAGCTGGTTTGTTGACTACCTGCACCTCTGCAACCCCGCTATCTGCAGGATTTTCAAGAAGAATTGCGCGCATTTGACCTGCTGCCGCATCTACTCTAACAGTGATCGTAGCTGTACCGACAAGGCCACCGGCATCGGTAACCGTCAGTATTACGGTATAATTGCCTTGCTCCGCATAGGTATGTACGGGGTCAACCTCAGTGGAGGTCGTCCCGTCTCCGAAATCCCATAGATACGTCGTGATTCCAAAGTCGTCAACAGAATTTCTTCCTACAAAGCTTACCTCAAGGGGGGCTGGTCCTTCCGAAGGATTAGCCTCAATTACTGCTGTGGGCGGCATATTTGCAGCCTGACCAACTACAACTGTTACCGTAGCCGTGTCTGTAAGACCATCATTATCAGTTACTGTTAGTGTTACATTGTAGGTCCCGTCTGCAGTAAAAGTATATGTGGGATTAATATCCGTGGAGGTCATCCCATCCCCAAAATTCCATAAATAGCTAACTATTGTACCGTTATCATAAGAATTTTCTCCGTTAAAAATTACGGTTAGTGGTCCAGAACCGCTGTTAGGACTTGCAAGAGCAACAGCCGTTGGCCCTTGGTCTCCGGTAGCTCCAACAGTAATGGTTATGGTGGCAGTATCTTCCAGTCCTTCTGCATCCGTAACTGTAAGTTCTACCGGATAGGTCCCAGGTGTTGTAAATGTATAGACCGGATCTGCTTCTGTAGAGGTATTGCCGCCATCCATGAAATCCCATAAATAGCTCTCTACCCCAACGTCGTCTGTGGAATTGCTTCCGGTAAACGTAACTTCCAGAGGGGCTTCCCCGGATATAGGAGTGGCCTCAGCCACCGCAACCGGCGCCTGATTACCCATTGGATCTGTCACTTGAATGGTGATAGTATCCGTATCCTCTAATCCTTCACCATCTGTAACTGTTAGGGTTACATCATAGGTACCCGGAGTGGCAAAAGTATAGATCGGATCTGCATCGGTAGAAGTATTACCACCATCCATGAAATCCCAAAGGTAGCTTACTACCGCAACGTCGTCCGTTGAATTACTTCCAGTAAACGTAACCTCAAGAGGTGCATTACCCGATTCTGGAGTGGCTTCTGCGACCGCAACAGGCGGTAGGTTGCCTCCAGGCTCCGTAACTGTTATAAGGATAGTAGCTGTATGTTCTAAACCACCTCCGTCTGTTACCGTCAGAGACACCTGATATTCACCAGCTGTGGTAAAGGTATGTTCTGTATTTGCGGCATTGGACGTCGCTCCCCCATCCATAAAATCCCAAAAATAGCTGATTATACCTACATCATCAGTAGAGTTACTTCCGGTAAATGTAACTTCCAGTGGAGCTGTACCAGAGGTAGGGTTGGCTTGTGGAATAGCCACGGGGGGCTCATTTCCGGCAGGATCATTTACAGAAATAGTAACCGTATCTGTATCCGTAAATCCGCCATTGTCTGTAACCGTTAACTGCACTTCATAGATCCCAGGATCTGTAAAGGTATGGGAGGGGTCTGCTTCTGTTGAGACCGGTGAGCCATCCATAAAATCCCATTCATAGCTTACAATGCTCACATCATCTGTAGAATTGCTTCCAATAAAACTCACATTTAAAGGAGCATCTCCGGACATTGGTATGGCTTCTGCAAGCGCCACAGGAGGTTCATTGGTTCCATCTCCGATGGTCCAAACGAATTGAATCTGTGTATCTAGTGGTGGTGCGCCGTCATCAGTAACAGTGATTTCTACATCATACGGACTGTTTTCTGCCGCTCCTTGTCCACCTCCCGATTGTTGTGATTCAGGTGCCGAGGTTAGCTGTCCATCTGAATAGTTTGTTCCATCTACTTTATATAGGGCTATCCTGTCGATGGCATGTCCGGCTGATCGTTCAGAGATCTCCATGGTATATGTTCCAGCATTCTCAAAGCGTACATAGATATTATGGGCATCATTATCACTTGTAAATGCCTGCCAATCGTACACCTCGGAAGCTCCACCGCTGCGGTAAATCTTGAAATAACCATTGCTGCTATTTCCTTCAGGAACGGTACCTGCAGATTCTCTTCCGCTACCCACCGGGAACACAATGTTATTTTGTGCACCTTCCAGTTCTGCAATTAAAGCTGCCTCACTGCCGGGATTCCCTTTATATCCAAAGAACCATACGCCGTTGTTATTAGGAAATTTCAACCAGTTATCGTTTTCCTCAGTAGCATTGGACCCGCTGTAGAAATTTCTCCAATTAAACCTATAAACTCCTGGAGTGGCAATAGTAATTTGATACGGAATGGTTCCGCCGTTCTGACTCACGAAATGATTAGAACCAGCAATAATTCCGGTTGCTCCTCCCGTTGTGGTAAGAGCCCAGGTTGGGTCTAACGTTCCTGATTCTGCTTCAATGATCACTAAACCATTCTCTTCAAGGAATGCCGGCTCTCCGCCAGTAGCTATTGTACCCGAAATAAGTCCGGTATTTGGATCGATCACCAAATCCGGCGGAAGTCCGGTTGCAGCGTAGGTCAAAGTGGTACCGGCTGCATCGGAGGCATCAATTTGGAGATTTACAACATCTCCTTCATTGTTAAATTGATCCCCGGGATTAATAACATTAGGTGGTAAATTATTATTAGATAAAATGATATCCACAGAAGAGCTGTTGCCATAGTTGATGGTCAGGACGGCATTTCTGTCTGCTCCAGTACCTGTAAGCTGTACGGATATCGTATGCGTATCGTTAACGCTTAATAATTGATTTGTAAGTTCTCCTGCCTGTATGACAAAATCCGCGGCATTTGGGCCGGATAGCACCATAGAGGTAACAAAAATTCCTTGATTTCCGTCTACGACGCTGATATCAATATCTTCGGTATTTCCGTCAAGAATCTGTACTCCCGCCGGAGCCTGTAAGGTACTGGCAACACTAGGCGTTCCAACTGGGGCATCTTCACCGAAGTATTCCATATTCTTCTGATTGCCTCCACCTTGCACGGGGGAACCTCCCAGAATGAAAATACCATTACCGGAAACAATGGCCTGGGTACCATGTCTTGGATGGTTAAGGCTAGCCAGATTACGCCATGATTGTGCTATAGGATCATATTCTTCAGTGGTGGTTAGAGCAGGTCCGGGGGTTTCAGTTTCTCCTCCAATGACCACGAGTTTATCATTATAATTTACCACAGAAGCTCCTCCCCTGGCAGTTGGTATGTTCTGACCAGCTGGTAAGGTACTCCAGGTGCCAGAAACTAGATCGTAAACATCCACTTCCGGAATTGTAGGGCCGAAAACCCCTCCGGCACCTCCGGAAAGTCTTCCCCCTGCCACATATAAATTATCTCCTATTACGGCTGCGGCAAAGTGGTCTCGAGCTCTCGGGGCATCGGCTAAAGGAGTCCATTGACCTGTAGCCGGATCATATTCATCTAACCACGCCACGTAGCCTCCGTCATGACCGTCGGTATTACCGGCGACCACGTAAAACTTGTCGTTGTACATCACCAATCCGGCAGACCCTCTTCTTCTTCCTGCAGGAATCTGTGGCCCCTGGATCCATTCCTGATTGGCAGGATCAAATGCCCAAATATGCTCCGCAGGAGTTTCATTTGGAAATGCATTATCCTGGAACATCCCTATCAACCAAATTAATCCCTGATATTCTGTAGCCTGGAAGTGATTGAACTGGAACGGGGCTGAGTTTACAAGAGAGGCCCAAGTATCTGTGCTATAATCATAGATATCAATGGTTTGGGCATTCTCTCTACCTCCCATGAGGTAAAACTTGTCACCCGCTTGTACGAATGAATTCTCGTGTCTGGCCGTATAGCTTTCGTCTTCGTCCTTGTCTACCCAGGCTTGCGAAATAGACCAGGTAAATACCTGACTCACAGGAGCTGATCCGGGTTTGGTAACGGTAACTACGGCGGTATGCACACCATTATTCCCAGGCCCTCCTACTGCTGCGGATGCATCTATGGTACCGGTAATGGCACCAGTAGACTCGTTGATACTAATGCCGGCAGGATGACCTGCGATGTAATAGGAAATGTTTTCTCCAGGGTCGCCTCCGGAAGCGTTAGCAGAAAGGTTTATGACCTCATCTACATCGCTATTCTGATTTGCAATTGGGTCTAATGTAAGGGGAGGATGGGCATTATCCACCTCAATGATCTCAATGGCGTTGAGCACCGGATTTTCGGCGGCATCATGCAAAAAGGTAATGTTCATTTCTCCATCGGAAACGGTAACAGGATATGACAGCATACCACCAACCTGGTCTCCAAATCTTGCGATAAGATCAAGATTGTTCTCTACTACATTACCTTCGATATCGATATCAAAAATTCGCTGTCCAACCTGGCTGGTACCGGCAAACGAATTTCCTACATAAATATTGACTACAAAATCGCCATTTTCAACAGGGACAACGAACTCCATTTCTGGTCCGCTAGCCACATCATATCTTTCTTGCGCATATATCTGAGTAAACACAGTTTCGTCCACATAGGCAGGTACGGAGCTATCCCTGTTCTGATTTAGGAGTCCTGCTGTAACAATAAAACCAGTGTTTACAGAATATATTCCTCCAGTATACATGCCCTGGATAGCATTAAACCTCCAATTGGGGCCACTATCGGTTGCGGTTACCTCTTCCCCTCCCACGTTAATTCTGTATGTGGTAGGATTAACTACATTCCACTGAAAGTTAATGGTAACTGCATCAGTATTAACTCCATCACTATCATCCACCGTAATACTTACGGTATAAGGGCTACCGGCTTCTGCTCCGGCGGAAATAGTGCCCCCTATTTGTCCATTGGTCGGCTCTAAGGTCAATCCCGGAGGAAGATTCTGCGCACTATAGTTCAAATTGCCATCACCACCTACTGCAAAAACTACCAAACTCCCATTTAATTGCTCTCCAATATTACTAGTCTGATCGGGGATCTCTGCTACGTAAATAGGTGTATCATTTTCGGAGGCGTCCAGAATTTCTATTCCACTTATAATTGGATTTTCTATTGATCCGTGAATAAATGAAATATCAATGGCTCCATCGGTTACATTGACAATATGACTGATAACAGCGCCAACTTTATGTCCGTAAGTACCAGAAAGGTCTATATCATCTAGCAAGGGATAAACTAGTCCCTCAATTGTGGCATCAAAAATTCGTTCTCCCGCATTCTGAGTGCCATCCCATCCGTTGCCCATGTAAAGCCTTATTTCGTAATTCCCTGGTTGAGTAACAGGAAACGAATAGCTCATATTGGGAGCTCCTGGTGTAATGTCTGCGCGCTCAGTATCATAAATAGAAGTCGGTGTGGTTGTAAGGTTTACCTCAGGAGTATAACTATTCATCCCAAAACCAAAGCTGTCATTACTCCCGGCATTTGATAAATATGGTGAATTGTTTGTCTCTGTGTCTTCTCCCCAATCAATTTCTCCATCAATTGCTGCTATAGTTGGTCCCCCTGCATTTACTCTGTAAAGCGGGATTGGAGTATCCGTAACAGTTACGGTAAATGTTTGTTCTATAAAATTAGTATCATCATCGGTAGCTCTTACCGTAATGTTTGTTACCTCTGGAGTACCGGGATAAGACAAGGTGAGTATATTATTGGTAATGCTGGCTCCAATAGCATTGTTTGTGTTTGCCTCAACGGTATACGTAAGATTATCATCGCCAAAATCATCACTGAAGTAATCATTTAGATCAAAGTCTTCATCCGGATCATTGATCAGTCTTGTAATATCTGCTAGGGGTTGTTGAACAATAGGGCTACTGCCCAGAACATTCAAATAGTCCCAAGTTCCTTCCAATTCAAAGCCTGCTGCGTTGGAAGTACCAATCAATCCAACAATCAAATCATTACCAGCATTCTGAATAGCCGTAAGGATACTTCCTGCTGCATTAATTGTACCTAGAGATTGAGGTGCCCCAGTATCAAAAGAATAAAGAAGATCTACCTGCCCATTAGTAGCATCAATAGCGAAAAAGAATGTGACTATGCTATTTGGTCTGCTGCCAGTCGGTACCGTTACGTTGATAGGTGCTTGTGGTGTATCCGAAATCTCCTGTTGTGCTGTTAGACCATTTTGTGTAAGTACAAACTTAATGTAGTTATTTTGTGTACCATCTCCAATGAAAACTCCCAATTCACCATTTGGTGTATTCGAATTCCCATAAATTTGAAGAGGATCGTTAAATCCAACTATCCTTCCTGATACCGTAAAACTTCCCAAGGTTTGATCTACCTGAACACCGTATTGAAAACCTTTTTCCTGAGTGTTGGAGCCCCCAAGAGCAGTGCCATCGGTCATCTGCATGGTCATTCCTCCAATGGCGCCTCCAAGTATGTCATTTGGGTTAGGGCCGTTGTCTCGGTCATCGATCCAGTTTAGCCAGTTAGGATTAGGGGCCCCATTATTCATCATACCGGTCATACCCAAACCAAGGTACCCCCCCAAAGAAGTATCGGAAAACAATTCGTTTTCCACCGGAAAAGTAAAAGCATCACTTCCCGTAGTCGTAGGATCTCCCAATTGCAGTGGGTCAAGGCTGTCATTAATACCATCGTTATCATCATCAAGATCATTTAGATCAGAGACTAACGGAGCTCCTGCGGATTTGTCAAAATCATTTGGTTGTGAGGCTCCCACACATGGATCTGTACCATTGTCCTCCTCATCTTGATTAGTATATCCGTCTCCATCGTAGTCAGCGTTTGCATCATATCCCGGTTCTCCTGGGTTAATACAATTGACCAAATCTGCTGGCTCTAGGACAACTATTTCGCTCACCACATTAGTAGAACCCCCAGCTCCTTTGAAGATCCCTACCCAAATAGTACCTGGAAAAGGGTCGGTATCACTATTACAAGTAACTCCCAATGCATTTCCTCCCAAATTGGAAGCAAAAGTGTTTTGCAGCTCATCAAGACTTCCATCAGGGTTGAGTGAAACCCTTCTTAATACCTGATTGTTAACGCCGGCTATCAAATTGCCTTGTAGTGCCCCATTAAAATTAGAGGCAGTATATTCATCAATTCCGTTGGTATTTGTACCCCAGAGTGTAATTATGTCATCATCAGGGCCGTCAGGGTTGTTAACACCTGGTCCCCGCCAATCTCCTTCTACAACATTGGCATTGGGGGCTACAAGATTCCAGTTTGCTGGTAGGCCCAAATCAGGATCTGTAGTAGATCCAGGAGTACTTCCATCGGGGTCATAGATTTGCGTTCTAAATGTGGCGCCGGCATTACTTAAAGGGTTTGGGGTATAATAAATTCCTGCACCGGTTGGATTTGCCCTCGTAGGGTTTGGGTGTCCTCCATAATACGTACCAAAGGTATAGCCTTGAATATTCGTTGTTACCAGTTGCAAGTGGTCTTGATTATTTATTTGCTCTCCTCCAGATGGTGAGCCACTTCCTGGTTCACCGACAATATAATTATTGGTTACGTTGGCAGTTCCTTCATTCTCCGGGAACCCTCCCCAACCATCATTTGCTCCATTGTCAGTAACATACACCGCCCCGCTTTCTGTAACCACCAGATCATAGGCATTCCTATATCCTGGCGAGAAAATTTGTACGGGCCCTCCCGGTACAATAATCGCCTGGTTTAATCCATCATTACCTCCCCAGGGATCATTCATATCTATACCATCGTAGCCTGGAGTATCAGGATCGGTAATTCCATTCACATTAGGCCTCGTGGGATCATCCAGGGTTGGAATATCATAAATATAATTTCGACCTCCGTCATTTTGAATCGGTAAGGCCTCTATCATATCGAGATTAATTGAAAGAATGGCAGCCGAAAGCGCATATTCCTGTGTATAGGAAAAATTATTGGAGGGAGATCCTCCATTTGTAATACCGCCGGAGGCAACGATCAGATAGTCCGTACCGTTCACTGTAACAAATTCCAGACCATTGGTAGCATGGTTTTCCTCCGACCTTGGCAGTCCCCTAACGATATCGACAACATCCCAAGAAGACCCATTCCAGGTAAAGCGGGTAATAATCCCTGAGTTAGTATCAAGTCCTGAATCCTCACCACTTGGTCCTCCGCCAATCCTAAAATCACTCGAGGTAACGTAGAATTCCGGGTTTGCAGCTGTCCCAGTTACGGCAATCCCAATGGTCTCTCGTAAAGTGTCTGTATTTGTTGCGCCATCATCATCATGATTTTGAATGTTGTTTATATCATTCAAGGTTTCTACATCGGTTACGACGTAATCGCTGGCCCCATTGCGCTGTATTGTTAATATCTTGACCGCTCCGGTATATTCAACTACATATAAACGACCATCCGGACCAAACATCAAAGAAGTTACGGCAAAAATGTCGCCGTTACCGTTCATATCTAAATCACTGGGATCAAAATTAAACTGGGCGTTAAGATCGGTAGATATTCCCGCAAAAAAACTCAAAAGTAGGCCCACGAGGAGGAGTTTTATGCGGGCGGGGTTAATTTTATTCATAGTCCAGATCGTTATTTATAGCAATTTCTTGATAGTATTCTAAAAACTTGAGTTTTGCCCCAACAGCAAATATAACTTAATAACAACTGAGAAGGGAAATACCCTACCCGCTTTTCGTTTAAATTCGAGGCTTTATCGGCCAATGACCTCTCCTGGAGACTATCCTGCTTTTTATCGTAAAAACAGCAGTTTTTTAACCAAAAATTCCTACAAATTGTGTTTATTAAATCATATTTTTTCAACCAAAAGCAAGAGGCAAATTTACAAATAAAATCATTCGTATTTCATGATTTATGTTACCCTTATTTCAACAAAACATTTTCTCTTAATTAATTACGTAAACCAAAGTAAAAAGGTTCGGTTTTTGCCAAAAAAAACCCCCATTAATTATGGGGGCTAATTATTGTAAAAATTATCTTGGGCTCTATATTTCTATAACTTCCACCATTTCTTCTGTGTCTTTCCATAGCCATAGCCATACTTTCCTCCATACCCCAGATTTGAGGCTTTAACATCATTTACCACAAAGGACAAGCCTTTGATCTTTCCTTCATCTCTTAATTTAATAGGATATTGAACGGCTTTCTTTTCTGTGATACCTGCTCTGGTTACATAGATCAGATGATCTGCATAATCACTTATGAGAATGGTGTCTGTCACCACCATCAATGGCGCCGTATCCACGATGACATAGTCGTACATTTCAGATACTTCACGCATCAGGTGTTTCAATCTGTCGCTCATAAGTAATTCTGCCGGATTGGGTGGTATCCTACCTGAATAAATGACATCGATAGTATTGTGGTGCACAAGCATTGGATTGACAATATCCTTTACCTGTAGATTGTCATCGTATAAGTACTCGGTAAGTCCGGCATCCTTGTTTCTGCTTGGCTTAGTCAATTTATCAATTTGGCTACCCATAAAAAAGGTATACAACTTAGGATTCCTGATATCCGCTCCTATTAGGAGAACTTTCTTATTTGTACTGGCCAGAATCATGGATAAGTTTGTAGACAAAAAGGTCTTTCCTTCTCCGGGAACACTGGAGGTTACATAGACCACATTGTTCTTACCTACTTTCTTTTTAGTTTTTATCAGATAGTCCAGATTGGTACGCAAAATTCGCAGCGCCTCGGCCAAAACCGAACGATCTTCCTTAACCACGATCTTTTCCTCATTTTTAGACAATTTCGGAATCTCACCCAAGACAGGAGTATTTTTGGTAATCTGTTCTAGGGAATGCATATTGTGTACCTTATTGTCTAAAAGATCCCTGGCATAAATTACCGTAAAAGGCAGCAAGAGGCCCAAAATTAAAGAGGCCAGATACACCAATCTCCTTCGCGGAGATACAGGAAATTCGCTGGGGTTGTAAGCATGGTCTATTATTTGCGATTTCGGAGCCTGGGAGGCTACGGCGATCTGCGCTTCCTCTCTTTTCTGAAGCAAATACAAATAGAGCGATTCCGTGGTTTGTTGCTGGCGGGTGATATCTCTTAATGCTCTTTCATTACCTGGCGCAGAGTAAATCTTAGAATTTATAATAGCTTGCTGTCCACTCAAAGTGTTTACCTGCATCCCTAAACTATTGACCGTACTGCTAAGACTGGATTGCATGGTCCTTTTTAATCCCCTGAGCTGTTGATCCAGGTTTTGGATGATCGGAGATTTCTCAGTAGAACTTTTAAGGAGTCGTTGCCTTTCCAGTACTAATTGGTTGTACTGCGCTGTGGTACTGGCAATTGTAGGATCATTTAATCCCAAATTTCCGGGCAAGACCTCAAAACCGTCTTGTTGATCTACCATATCCTGCATAGAGGCAGCTATGTCTAGCTGTGTTCTGAAGTTAGCCAGTTCCTGCCTATTAGCGGCGCCCACATTGAGGTTTATATTAGCTTCAGATGCAATATCCGTAAGGCCTCTGCTGGTTTTTAAATCCTCCGCAGATTGATCCACAGTAGACAAGCTAGAGGAAATATCGGCAATTCGATCGTTAATGAATTCAGAAGTCCTATCTGCAATGGTCTTTTTATCTTCAATGGCATTCTTGTTGTAAATGCGGATCAAAGCATTGATAATATCTCTTGCCTTCTCTCTCTTGGGATCTTCAAGTTGAATGGAAAGGATATTTGAGTATTCTTGCGGAATACTGATTTTCATTTTACTCTGGTAGGCCTGGGCCACCATTGAAATTGGAGTGACAATGACCTTTATTTTTCTGTTTTTATAGCCAGCGAAATTCTCGACATTCGGCAAAATAACCATATCCCCGATCGGAGTTTTGATATCCTTACCATAGGCGTAGACTTTAACCGGTTTATCTTCTTCATCACTGTATCCAAAGGTAGTTGAAGAAGAAAGTGTCAAGTAAAAGGTAAAGCGCGACTTATTAACTATAGAATCTGCTGCAATGAAGTTCACCTTTACCGGGGGATTGGAATATAACTCTGAATCGATAATATTTCCCAGAGCCATTACCTTAATATTCAATCCTAACTCTTTGACAACTTCGATAAAATTGGATCTGGAATTTATGATCTGTATTTCATCCTCTACCTTGTTGGCTCCTCCAGCCAAATTAAGCTCGGAAAAGAGATCTAAGCCGGCACTGGAATTATCCTCATCGACTATCTGTATCTTTGCCTGGGCCGCATACTTTGGAGTTGCATATCTGAGATAGATAAAAGCGAGAACCAGTGCGACAAGAACTGATAACGCAAACCATTTCCAATGTTTGGTATACCCTCCAATAATTTCCTTAAGGTCAATATTTTGGTCCGTAGAACCTTTTAAATTCAAACTCATTTTACACTAAAAATTTGTTCTAGTTATTACTGCCTGGTAAGGATGATTATTGTAGAAGTAATTAATAAGGAAGCAATTGATATTCCGATCGTAGCTCTGCTATCCAAGGAAGATGAACTTACTGCGGAGGTGTTGGGCTCCACGTAAACCACATCATTTTGTGTTAAATAGTACACTGGAGAGCTTAAGGCTTCTTTCTTTGTAAGGTCAATTCTGGTGTAAACTTTAGTGCCGTCAAAATCCCTTATCACCATAACGTTTTCCCTCATTCCTTTAATATCAAGGTCGCCGGCCAAACCTAAGGCTTCCAAAATAGTGATCCTTTCCCCCACTACCGGATATGTCCCAGGCCTATTGACCTGCCCAAGAATGGTCACCGTGAAGTTTTGTAATCTTATATTGATAATAGGATCTTTTAAATATTCCGAAAGTCGGTCGCGTAACAATACCCTTGTTTCTTCCGGAGAAAGTCCGGCAATTTTGATCTTTCCAATAACGGGGAAATCAATTTCTCCTTGCTGATCAATTAAATAATCTACAGGTTCTGCTCTGGCGGCCCCTTCGACTATACCTCGGTACAAATTAAATGGAGCGCTGGCTTCGTTGTCCAAAGTAGAAACATAAATACTCACCAGATCATCTACCTTAAATTTTGGGGTAAAACTATTCTTATCTACCAAAGTCTCAAAACTGCTGGCATTCTGAAAGTATACAACCTCCTTTTTAGAAGCACATGAAGTTAAAAGTAAGACAGCAAGTAAAAGAGTAATAGAAGAGAAGCTATAGATTTTTTTGTAATTAAGCATAAAGAGATTTTTTTGCAAGTATAATTATTTATTAGGACTGATAAACGTTCTTAACAATTTTAGTACCGGACTCCATGGTTTGTGTATCATCCAGTTTGCAGAATTCCGAATTGTTGGAAACATATTCCGGAACTATCTCCTTCATGAGTTTTACAGTATCTCCATTAAAGAACATATTGGAAACACAGAGTTCGTCTACCTTTGATCTAACTTCCGCATAATTCAGCTCCCTAACTTTGCTGATCATAATTTTCTGATGATACGTAGGTAGGGTGTTCTCACCGTTAGCAAGTAGTTCTTCATATAATTTTTCACCAGTTCGG
>JBFOLQ010000566.1:0-7254 GCA_040830145.1 Flavobacteriaceae bacterium
CGGGAAAGGGGCATGAGACCTATCAGGAAACCAATGGAAAACGCGTGGAATTTGATGATTTCAAGATAGTAAAGAACCTATTAAAGAAGCTCGATAAATAAAAGCGACCTGAGATTATGCTGTATTATTTGTTCGATTTTTTGGAGAGACAATACCAAGTGCCAGGGGCATCGCTATTTCAATTTATCACCTTTCGATCGGCCATGGCAATTTTACTGTCCCTCTTCATTGCAACCGCCTATGGGAAACGAATCATCCTCTTCTTGAGAAAAAAACAGGTTGGTGAGACCATTCGGGACCTGGGCCTTGATGGCCAACAGCAAAAGGCAGGGACGCCCACTATGGGAGGGCTCATCATTATCATGGCGACACTATTGCCGGTACTGCTCTTTGCCAAATTGGACAATATTTATATCATCCTTTTGATAGTGACCACCCTATGGATGGGGATCATTGGCTTTATTGATGATTATATAAAGATCTTCAAAAAGGACAAGAAAGGCCTCAAGGGACGCTTCAAGATAATGGGACAAGTGGTATTGGGCCTCATCGTGGGTTCCATTCTCTATTTTCATCCAGGGGTGACCATGAAAGAAAAGGATACCACCACCATTACCGAGCAATTTACCGTCGAAAAAGTCATCGGTAGGGAGAAAAAGGCCGTACGGACCAATGTCCCCTTTTTTAAGGGGAATGAATTGGACTATGCCGATATCATTGCATGGATGGGGGATGGGGCCAAAAAATATGCATGGGCCGTGTTCATCCCCGTAGTAATCTTGATTGTGACGGCTGTGTCCAATGGAGCCAATCTTACGGACGGAATTGATGGCTTGGCAGCAGGTTCCTCGGCCATTATCGTCTTTACATTGGGGATTTTTGCCTTCGTGTCCGGGAACATACAGTTTTCAGATTACTTGGACATTTTTTACATCCCCCATGTAGGAGAGCTTTTGGTATTCATTGCAGCCTTTGTAGGGGCCTTGATCGGATTCTTGTGGTACAACGCCTTTCCGGCCCAAGTATTCATGGGCGATACCGGTAGCCTGACCATTGGGGGGGTCATTGCCGTAATAGCCATTATTGTACGAAAAGAACTATTGATACCCATTTTGTGCGGGATTTTCTTTGCCGAATCGGTCTCAGTGATGTTACAGGTAAGCTATTTCAAGTACACCAAGAGAAAAACAGGGGAGGGACAGCGTATTTTTTTGATGTCGCCCCTACACCATCATTACCAAAAAAAAGGATATCACGAGAGTAAGATCGTGACCCGTTTTTGGATTATTGGCATTTTGTTGGCCGTCGTGAGCATCGTGACCCTAAAAGTACGGTAGATCTATTGTAGACTTTTCCTCGGGGAAGGTGATAAAGGGGATTGATAGAAATGAAAGAAAGTACAAAAAATGACGGTCTCCCTACCGTTCCACCTTCGGGGGAACAACAAACACTGGTGGCCCTGGGAGCAGGGGAGAGCGGCGTGGGAACTGCCATTTTGGGAGTAAAAAAAGGGTATAGGGTCTTTGTTTCTGACAAAGGCCCCATACAACAAAAATATAAGGACGTTCTTGAACATTTTGGAATTGACTGGGAGGAAAACCAACATACCGAAAACCTGATTATGGAAGCCGATGTGGTAATGAAAAGCCCCGGTATACCGGATACGGTTCCCTTAGTGCAACAATTGAGGAAAAAGGGGGTGCCGGTAGTATCAGAGATTGAATTTGCCGCACGGTATACCGATGCATCCATTATAGGGATAACGGGAAGTAATGGTAAGACCACGACCACTCTTTTAACACACCATATCCTCAAGAATGGAGATTTGAATGTGGGAATGGCCGGAAACATAGGGGATAGCTTTGCCAAAATGGTGGCTGAGAGCTATTTTTCCCATTATGTGCTGGAAATAAGCAGTTTTCAATTGGACGGCATAGTGGATTTCACGCCGCATATTGCCGTAATCACCAATATTACCCCCGATCACTTGGATCGGTATGACCATAGGTTTGAAAAGTACGTGGCTTCCAAGTTTAGGATTGCCATGAACCAGACCCCAGACGATTTTCTCGTGTATGATGCAGATGACCAGGTGATTGTCAACTGGTTAAAGGAGCATCCTGTCAAATCCAAATTGTTGCCTTTTTCCCTTGTAAGGGAATTGGAAGAGGGAACGTATGTAAAAGACAACCATATGACCATGAACATACAGACAGATACCATGCAATTGCCCACAAGCTCATTGGCCTTGGAGGGCAAGCATAACCTAAAGAATACCATGGCAGCGGCCACCGTGGCCAAATTGGTGAACATTCGGAGGGAGACCATTCGGAGGAGCATAGAGCATTTTCACGGAGCGCCACATAGAATGGAAAAAATATTGAAAATACAGCATGTACAATACATTAATGACTCAAAGGCCACGAACGTGAATTCGGTGTACTATGCCCTGGAAAGTATCAAGACCCCAGTGGTGTGGATTGTTGGGGGTATTGACAAGGGAAACGATTATAGTGAACTGATGCCCTTGGTGCGTGAAAAGGTAAAGGCAATTGTTTGTTTGGGACTCGATAATACAAGGGTCAAGGAAACTTTTGGCAATGTAGTGGAGCCCTTGGTGGAGACCTTTGCCATGGAAGAGGCCGTGAAAGTGGCCTACAAGATTGCCAAACGGGGCGATACGGTACTGTTGTCACCGGCCTGTGCCAGTTTTGATCTCTTTCGTAATTATGAAGACCGTGGTAACCAATTTAAACAGGCAGTAAGAAATTTATAGTGGTGCGATTTTTTAGAAATATGGAAGGAGATAAGGCATTGTGGGCCGTTACGGCCCTCTTGGCCCTATTTTCCTTTTTGCCTGTGTACAGTGCCAGTACCAATCTGGTATATGTAGTGGGACATGGTACCCCCTTTGGACATTTGTTGAAACATGCCATTTTATTGATTTTGGGCTTTGGTATCATGTATGCCATACACAAGATTCCAACCCATTATTTTAAGGGACTTTCCATAATTGCCATGCCCATTGTATTGGTGTTATTGGCGTTTACCCTGGCACAGGGCACTACCATTGATGGGGCCAATGCCAGCCGGTGGATTCGTATCCCTTTTATCGGGATTGGCTTTCAACCTTCCAATTTGGCATCTGTGGTGCTTATGATTTATGTAGCCCGATATTTGGCTAAGATCAAGGATCGCAAGGTTACGTTTAAGGAAAGTATTGTGCCCCTATGGATTCCCGTTTTTTTGGTGGTACTATTGATACTTCCTGCCAACTTTTCCACAGCTGCCATCATATTTACGATGGTACTGCTAGTATGTTTTTTGGGAGGTTACCCCCTAAAATATTTAGGGGCCATGGTCTTTGCGGGCATGTTGGCCCTGACATTGTTTGTGTTGACGGCCAAGGCACTCCCAGATTTGTTTCCCAATCGTGTGGATACTTGGGTGAGCCGCATTGAAAGTTTTTGGAACCCTGAGGACACAGAGGCAGATTATCAGATTGAAAGGGCAAAGATTGCCATTGCCTCTGGAGGTCTGGTGGGCAAAGGTCCTGGTAAGAGTGCCCAGAAAAATTTTCTGCCCCAGAGCTCATCAGATTTTATCTATGCCATTGTAGTGGAGGAATATGGTCTGTTTGGAGGTTTTGCCCTTATGGTGTTCTATATGTTCCTCCTATTCCGGATTGTGGTAATCGCCAACGGTACCGGCACCATATTTTCAAAGCTATTGGTACTGGGGGTAGGACTGCCCATTGTATTCCAGGCGCTGATCAATATGGCGGTGGCCGTAGAGCTTTTTCCGGTGACGGGCCAGACATTGCCCTTGATCAGTAGTGGAGGTACCTCGGGGTGGATGACCTGTTTGGCCATTGGCATTATTTTGAGTGCCAGTAATAAGCGATTGGTCGATACGAAGGAAAGTGTGGATATGGAGAGTACAAACCCATTGGAGGTATTGAGTGGACAGTTATAGGTTTATATTGTCCGGAGGTGGTACGGGCGGACACATCTACCCGGCCATTGCCATAGCGGATGAACTAAAGAAAAGATACCCCACGGCAGCATTTTTGTTCGTGGGAGCCAAGGACCGGATGGAGATGGAAAAAGTGCCCAAGGCGGGTTATCCCATCGAGGGACTTTGGATTTCAGGGTTACAACGGAAATTGACCCTTAAAAATGTACTATTTCCGATAAAATTGATGAGCAGTTTGATGCGATCGTACCACATAGTAAATAGGTTCAAGCCCCACCTGGTAGTGGGCACGGGAGGCTTTGCCAGTGGTCCTTTGGTACGGGTTGCTGCCGCTAAGGGAATCCCCTGTGTATTACAGGAACAGAATTCCCATGCCGGAATCACCAATAAATGGTTGGGGGACAAGGTGGCCAAAATCTGTGTTGCCTATGAGGGAATGGGACGATTTTTCCCAAGTGAAAAGGTGATTTTGACAGGGAACCCCGTTCGCCAAGATTTGGTGGACCTAAAGATGGATGGACAAGAGGCATTTGATTTTTTCGGATTAGATCGTGGAAAAAAAACAGTGCTGGTTTTGGGGGGAAGCTTGGGTGCGCGTAGTATCACCCAATTGATAGCGGATAAAATGTCCTTGTTTGAGGAACGGGACATACAACTGATTTGGCAGTGTGGTAAGGGGTATTTTGATACCTATAAAGAGTACACCTCAAAAACGGTAAAGGTTTTTGATTTTTTGAATCGGATGGATGCGGCTTTTACTGCGGCCGATGTCATCATCTCCAGGGCAGGGGCTGGCACCGTCTCAGAACTGTCTATTGTGGGGAAACCCGTTCTGTTCGTGCCCTCACCCAATGTAGCTGAAGACCATCAGACCAAAAATGCCTTGGCATTGGTGGAAAAAAGTGCGGCCCTAATGTTACGGGAAAGTGAATTGAATGACAATTTTGACGCTGTTTTTACGGAGTTATTGGACTCAGGGAAAAAGCAACGTGAATTGGCGGGGCACATTGGGAAAATGGCAAGACCTCATGCCACTAGGGATATTGTGGACGAGATAGAGGAATTATTGAAGGCACTTCCCCCCAAAGGGAGTAAAGGATAAGGTAATGGACTTGAAGACCATACATAATGTATATTTCATAGGTGTCGGGGGGATAGGTATGTCCGCACTGGCACGTTACTTCAAGTTCATTGGTAAGGACGTCGCTGGGTATGACCGGGTAGAGACCCCCTTGACCAGGGAGTTGACGGACATAGGAATTGATATTCACTATGAGGATGCGGTTGCAAGTATTCCTTCCCCGTATCTCAATACGGGAACTTTGGTGGTATACACCCCGGCGGTTCCTGAGGACCATTCTGAGTACCAATACTTTTTAACGAATGGATTCACCATAAAAAAACGGTCTGAGGTATTGGGGATTATCACCCGGGACACATTTTGCTTTGCTGTGGCGGGAACCCATGGCAAGACCACTACGTCCAGTATCTTGGCACACCTGCTCAAGGAGGCGGGGACACCACTATCGGCGTTTTTGGGTGGAGTCTCAGAAGATTTCAATAGCAATTTCCTCTATGAGGGCAATCAATACTCGGTCGTGGAGGCCGATGAATTTGACCGTTCTTTTTTACGGCTTACCCCCAATGTTGCCTGCATCACCTCAATGGATGCAGATCATTTGGACATTTATGGGGATGCCGATTCATTAAAGGCATCCTTTAGGGAGTTTGTGGCCCGCATCAAACCGGGGGGCAAGCTATTTGTACGACAGGGACTCCCTTTGGAGGGGACTAGTTACGGATTGGATGATGGGGCTGATTTCTGTGCCCAGAATATTCGGGTGGAAGATGGCAGTTACCTCTTTGATGTAAAGACTCCGGGAACTGTATATAGGGATGTGCGTTTTGGAAAACCGGGAAAGCATAATTTACTGAATGGATTGGTGGCTTTTGCCATGGCTTTGGAAAGTGGCTCCCCACCTGAAAAACTAACAAAGGCCCTTTCAACCTTCAAGGGGGTACAACGTAGATTCTCGTACAAGATAAAGACCCCCGATTTTGTGTATATCGATGATTATGCACACCATCCAACCGAGATAGATGCGGTCCATGATGCCGTTGCCGAGATGCATCCGGGAAAAAATACCATGGTCGTTTTTCAACCCCATTTATTCTCAAGGACCAGGGACTTTGTTGAGGGTTTTGCCAAGAGCCTTTCAAAATTTGACAGTATTGTGCTATTGGACATCTATCCGGCGCGGGAACAACCCCTTGAAGGGGTTACGTCAGATTGGTTGTTGCGGAAGATTGGGAATGCCAATAAAAAGTGTATTAAAAAGGAAAATATCATACAAGAAATCAAGGCCCAGGACCCGGAAGTCCTCCTAACATTGGGAGCCGGGGATATTGGACTGGAAGTGGAGAAGATCCAAAATGAATTTAGGCATGTGGTTTAAGTGGAACGTTATAAAGCTATTTGTGTTAATCCTTGTTATTACAGGGCTTTACGCATTTTCCAACTATAGGGGCACACAAAAAAAGGTGAAAGGCGTGAATATTCTGTTTGAAGGCGATGAAAACCTTTACATTACAGAGGGCGCGGTTAATAAATTGTTAATACAAAATTATGGTAGCCTCTTGAACCTCACCAAAGATAAAGTAGCTTTGAACACCATAGAGAAGGCCATAGAGGCCAACGAAATGGTTAAAAATGCGCAGGTCTTTCTCACGATAGATGGTGGCCTGACCGCCAGAATAGTACAGCGCAAACCAATCGGAAGAATTGAGGGGAATACCAAGTCCTATCTGGATGATGATGGAAAGCAAATGCCACTGTCCAAGAATCATTCGGCAAGGGTACCTATCATCACGGGCAAGATTACGGGAAAAAGCCTTGAGGATGTCTATGAGATTTTGAAATATATAAATGAGGATGAATTTCTACGGAAAAACGTCATCGGAATCCACGTTCGGGAGGAGAATGATTACCAATTGAAATTCAGGGTGGAAAATTTTGTGGTGAACTTGGGGGGCATTGAGGACATGGAAGAAAAGTTTACCAATTTTAAGGCTTTTTATGCCAAGGCGAACAAGGATAGGACCCTTGATAAGTTCGCCATAGTAAGTTTGGAATTTGACAACCAAGTAGTGTGCACCAAAATATAAAAAACATGGAACCAGGTACGTATTCTGTAGGTCTTGATATAGGGACCACCAAGATAGTGGCCATTATTGGCAGGGAAAATGAATATGGAAAAATCGAGGTTTTGGGAATTGGTA
>JBFOLQ010000567.1:0-5523 GCA_040830145.1 Flavobacteriaceae bacterium
ATATGAGCACATCAAGCTCGTCCTCCAATTTTTGGATTTGCATACTGAGGGTAGGTTGGGTCACAAAGCTTTTTTCAGCCGCCAAGGTGAAATTACGGTGTTCGGCAACCGCCAGTACATATTGTAATTGGGTAATGGTCATCCTTTATAATTTTGGGTGATAAAAATATAAAAAACATTGATAAAATCGATTGTAAATAATGTTTAATATCAATTAAATTTATCAAAAATTTATACACCATGAAACTCAACAGTATAGGCTTAAATGCTGAAAAATCAGGGGAATTGGCCGGTGATTTGAACATTTTGCTGGCCAATGTCCAACAGTATTACCAAAATCTAAGGGGCATACATTGGAACATTAAGGGAAAACGATTCTTTGATCTTCATGTAAAGTTTGAGGAACTCTACAATGATGCCAACCTAAAAGTGGATGAGATTGCCGAACGTATCTTGACACTGGGGGGCGTACCCTACCATACATTTGGGGATTACCAAACACATTCCAACGTGCCCGTTGGTAAGAATGTAACAAAGGACGAAGATGCCATTCGTCTTATTGTGGATTCCCTAAAGGAGCTTTTAATCATAGAGCGAAGGATATTGGAAGCTTCCGACGCTGCCCAAGATGAAGGGACCAATAGTATGATGGGTGATTTTATCACTGAGCAGGAAAAAACGGTCTGGATGATGAAGGCCTGGTTGGCCGAGGACATATAGTGCCAAAAAAGTGAAGTGCCCCATACAGACCTACATGGGGCACTTTAACAACATCTGGGATAAAAACCCCTAAAACCGAAGGGTTAAGTCCAAATTCTTTTCTGAAACAACAAATTTAGCTCCATCGAAGGTAGGTGGGCCATAGGGGTTCATGTCACCACTGGTGGCATAATGCTCCTTTGGCATGTTGGTCTCATCAAAGTCCATCTGTTTGTTGTCATTGGCATCATGCAAGACCATAATGGCATAGGTGCCCGGGACTATATTTTCAAAAGTGAGCACCGTTTCACCGGTTTCAGCCTTGGTCATGGTATTGGCTATTCCCGGTCCCTTCATAAAACTATCACGGGTGTGCAGTGATGCTAGTATGGTTCCACTGTCGTTCAGGACGTTTTCAATGGTCAGGGTGACGGTGACACCTTCTTGCTGTTGGGCAAAACCGCCAAAAGTGATTATGGCGAACAGTATTGTAATTCCTAGATTTTTCATGATGTTTTGTTTTATCGGTTATCCTGGTGCAAAGTTGAATGGGAAGCCTTTCAATTAAAAAAAGGAGTGGCCGAAATGTTGAATTCATGTCCTGAATCGTAGTATTATGATATTTTGGGGCAATAAGGTATCTTGGGAAGACTAAACTATACATATGTGTACCATTATAAAGTGAATCAATATGATGGTTGGGATAAGCGAGGGACAAGAGGATGGAAAAAATAGGATGGACATGTCTTGCGTCTTATGTTCTACATCTTGTATCTTATGTCTAGTTTGATTTGGACCTAATTTTTGTATGATATTTTAACTCAAACGTATTCGTGTGAAAATAGAGAGTGTTGACCAATTGGCGGCAATGTTGAAAAAACAGGATTATGTAGGTGATACGTCCATTGCCATGGCATTATACCTAGCCCATATCCTCGGAAAACCCTTGTTGGTGGAAGGTCCTGCCGGCGTGGGAAAAACGGAGATTGCCAAGGTCATGGCCAAAGCATTGGATACCACCTTGATTCGATTGCAGTGTTATGAAGGGCTCGACAGTACCCATGCTCTTTACGAATGGAATTATCAAAGGCAACTACTCCACCTAAAAATGCAAGAAGGTAGGAATACCGATGCCCAAAAGTTGGAGGATACGCTATTTTCAGAAAAATTTTTGTTGAAAAGACCTATACTGAAGGCTATTTCCCAGGACAAGGAAACCGTGTTGCTCATAGATGAGGTTGATAGGGCCGACGAGGAGTTTGAAAGTTTTTTGTTGGAGGTATTGAGTGAGTGGCAGGTGAGTATTCCTGAGATGGGGACCATACATGCCAAAAGCAGACCCCAGGTCATACTTACCGGTAACCGTACCCGGGAACTGTCGGAAGCCCTCAGGAGAAGATGCCTTTATTTATGGATCGATTATCCCGACCATGAAAGGGAGTTGGCCATTGTAAAGACGAAAGTGCCCCAGGCAGATACTGTCTTGGCCCAGCAAATCTGTGCCTTTATGGGGGAATTACGACAATTGAGACTTGAGAAAACGCCTGGCATATCGGAAACCTTGGATTGGGCTACGGCCTTGGCCGCCATGCACATCTCCCATCTAGATAAAGAGGTTATAGAGGATACCTTGGGTGTTGTGTTAAAGGATTGGCAGGATATGAGACATACCCAAGATGCCCTAAGTGAGCTATTGGAAAAAACCGGAGTAATTTCAAGGCTGGGTTGAATTTATGGGGGTTGGTGCCCGAAGTTTGAAGTGCGGTGTTCGCTATCTGAATTCAAGTAAATGGAATGGACAAGAAATGTGCGTTTAAAAATAGAATAGTTGAAAAGGCCTTATGAATTTGGGGAGGATGTGTGTGCAATGGTATTCCTATGCCCAAAAAAGGAACGGTTCAATCTTTCAAATCACTTCCATACTCACTTTCAGAAAAAAACATATGTATATAAGATTTAGAGGAACATTGGGCATTCAGCTTCAAACGCCCAATATCCTGAGCCTATTATCCAATGTCTAACATCTAATATCCGTTCCAACATCAAACGCCCCACGGAAATATCGGCCCAAATTGTCTTGTTCTGCCGCTTCTTAAGGAATAGGGGATTTACATTGGGGGTAGGGGATGAGGCCTTGGCCATGCAGGCCCTCTCTTTGACGGGACTGCGTTCCGAGTCTGACTATTGTGACACCTTACGGACATTGTTCGCCAAGGACCAACATCAGTTTAAGGTATTTGACTCACTTTATTTGGAATTCAAGGACCAGGTATCCCGTGCGGTCGATGCCAAAATAAAGACCCTGGCGGTACCCAAACCCAAGCCATCAAAAGTAGCTGAGGTGCAATTTGAATCCTTGAAGAATTGGCTTAACCTTTCCTCTGCCCAGGAAGAGGTTGCCATGGCAGCTCCCAGCTCCATGGAGATTCTAGGCAAAAAACACTTTACGGAATTGAGTGGGGACGAGATGCGCTTGATGATGCGCCTTTTGCAAAAAATGGCACGATATATTACCCATGAGAAAAGTCGATTGCGAAAACTCACCAAAAAAAAGGGAAAATTGGATGTGCGAAGCACCGTGAAAGCGGGAATGCGAAAGGGAGGGGAAATGTCCCAATTTTTATTCAGCAGTAAAAAGGAGCGACCACTTCGGTTGGTACTTCTATGTGATGTGAGCCGAAGCATGGAATTGTATAGTCGCTTTCTCATTCACTTGGTCTATGCCTTTCAACATGCCCACGATCGTATTGAAGCATTTGTGTTCAGTACCGCCTTGCACAGAATAAGTGATATGCTGTCACTTTATGGACCGACCAAGGCCTTTGACATTATTTCCGACCGGGTTCCCCAATGGTCAGGGGGTACCACGATTGGCTCCTGTTTGACCCACTTTCAACAGGAACATGGCCATCGTTATCTGGATAGAAAAACAGTGGTGCTTATTATTAGTGATGGTTGGGATACGGGAGAAAGGGAGGTCATGGCACGAGCCATGGCCTATATCCACAAGAATGCCAAAAAGGTTATCTGGCTGAACCCTTTGTCAGGGAACCCTGATTTTTCACCCGAAGCCATGGGACTTAAAACAGCCATGCCCTATATTGACCATTTGGCCCCGGCCCATAACTTGGAAAGCCTAAAACGTGCCTTTCAGCAGATTTCCAAAAGACGCCATACGTAAAAAAAGATTTCTTTTCTTACGATTTGTTCAGTATGGTTTTAAATAAAGGTTAAATCCTCAAAAAATTAACACAAAAATTTCGATTGCATCAAGGTTATTTATATATTCATTCGCCTGATTTCAAAAAGGGGTCGAGACCTATGATTGGGATGAGTATTTCCACAATATGGACCTTCTAAAGACAATGGATATATGAAAATTACGGGAGAGCGTCTCTTAAATGCCAATACGGCCACCGTATGGCGTATGGTACTGGATCCAGATGTATTGGAAAAAGTGACTCCGGGCATAAAAAAATTGGAGGCGATAGGTGCCGATTCCTATCATGCCCTTTCCCAAGTGAGGGTAGGACCCGTAAAAGGGGAATTCAAAGGAAAACTGACCATTACGGATAAAGTGGATGGGAAAAGCTGTAGGCTTGTCATAGATCAAAAAAGTACCATGGGCCACGTAGTCGCTGAAATAGATATGCAACTGAATCCCACTGAGGAAGATAATACACATGTGACCTACACCGGTGAGGCCAAGATGTCAGGCATGTTGGCCCGTATGGGACAACGTATTATGGGAGGGGTTGTCAGTACCCTGTCCAAACAGTTTTTTGAAGCACTGGAAAAAGAAATGGAGAACAATGTGTAAATGAAAGAGTAACTAACTTAATCCAACCCTATGAACATTACAGTGACCGTAAACGGGAAGGAGCACACCCATGATGTGGAACCCAGAATGAGCTTGGTGCACTATCTGAGGGAGGTGCTCAACCTCACAGGCACCCATATAGGCTGTGACACCAGTGGCTGTGGGGCCTGCACCATTACAATGAACGGAGATGCGGTAAAATCGTGCACACTTTTGGCCGTTCAGGCCCATGGTTGCGAGATTACCACAATAGAGGGCATGGCCGGTAAAGAGGGCATGCATCCCATTCAGGAAGCCTTTCGGGAGCACCATGGATTGCAATGTGGGTTTTGCACCCCGGGCATGGTGATGACCGCGGCAGATATTTTAAAGAACAACCCCAATCCCTCTGAGGAGGAGATTCGGCATGGACTCGAGGGCAACTTTTGTAGATGTACCGGATACCATAATATCGTAAAGTCAATACAGCATGCGGCCGAAACCTTAAAAGGATAATGCAATGGGAAATTTCATAGGAAAACCGATAAAAAGACGTGAGGATGCCCGATTTTTAAAGGGGGCAGGCACCTATACCGATGATATTAAACTGCCCAACATGACACATTCGGCCTTTGTACGGAGTCCGTACGCACATGCCCGGATTCTTACCGTGGATACTTCCGAGGCACTAAAGTCAGACGGAGTGGTGGCCATTTTTACATCAGATGATGGTTGTGGTGCATTTGGGGTACCCTGCGGATGGCAGGTGAACTTCAAAAATGGGGACACCATGCGCGAGCCAGTACATCCCTTGTTGGCCAAGAACAAGATTCGACATTTGGGAGAGGCAGTGGCCATTGTTATTGCCAATACCTTGGAACAGGCACGGGATGCCGCCGAATTGGTGGAAGTGGATTATGAGGAGCTGCCTGCGGTTACGAATCCAAGGGCGGCAATGGCCGAGGGTGCTCCCCAAGTACATGACGAATGGCCAGACAATGCCGCTTATGACTGGTGTATTGGGA
>JBFOLQ010000568.1:0-7840 GCA_040830145.1 Flavobacteriaceae bacterium
CCTCTTTCCCTTTGTATGGTCTCATAGGCTTTTTGCACCTGTTTGAACTTTTCCTCCGCTCCCTTTTTGATGGCTTCATCTTGGGTCACCACTCGATCGGGATGGTACTTTTTGGCCATTTTTCGGTATGCTTTCTTTACCTCTTCATCAGAAGCCGATTTCTCAATCTCCAAAATTTTATAGGCGGTATTGGCCGATTTCACAAACATGGCCTTGATACTCTCAAAATCCCTAAAATGCACCCTTAAATATCCCGCTATCTCCTGTATTTTATTAACCTCCGGAATACTGATTTGGCCGTCCGCCTGGGCAATCCCGAATAAGAAGTGAAGTAATTGTAAACGCACCTCATATCGCGTACGTTGTGCTAGGTACACACAAACGCGCTGGGCAGAAATTTCGCGGCTTTTGTTGATATCGTTAAACGTCCTGAAAATAGCATTGGCCTTTTCCTTTCCATAGGTGCTGACAAAATATTGGCGCACATAGTCGAGCTCCTGCTGACTCACATTGCCATCAGCCTTAATGACAATGCTGCAAAGGGATATCAGGTTCAGTTCAAAATCGGCCGGTGAAACCGTGGGTCTGGCAAAATCCCCGAGTACGGTCCGAGCTCCGGCACCCTTCCCCAAAGTATCCACAAAACTTCCTAGAAAAAAACCCAAAATGGCCCCGGGGAACCTAAAAAGAACATAGCCCAAGAGAGCCGCAAACCATTTGACCATGAACGTTTGGCATTTTCGCCAAATATAGCGTTTTCAACACACAATGTATGTCTTAAAAAAAGGCCCCACCTACAATGGAAATGTATTAATACTTCCATGTGACACTGTTAGTTTATCCATGGTAGTACGACATATTGACTATCTTTGCATCACTGCTTTCACCACTTGGCATCCCCTACCATCATAAGGGAAAGAACGTGAAATGCACAATGGACAATGTTTAACTTATAACGAAATTGAATATATGTATCCAGAAGAATTGGTAAAACCTATGCGGGAAGACCTGGCCGTGGCTGGGTTTGAGGAACTTTATACAGCTGATGCGGTAGAGAAGGCCATCAATCAAGATGGTACTGTGTTAGTAGTGGTTAACTCAGTATGTGGTTGTGCGGCGGCCAATGCGCGCCCTGCCGCAAAAATGAGCCTGGAAAATTCCAAAAGACCAGATCATTTGGTCACCGTTTTCGCCGGTGTGGACACGGAAGCTGTAAATGCGGCCAGAAATCGTATGGTCCCTTTTCCCCCTTCCTCGCCCAGTATGGCGCTTTTTAAGGATGGGGAACTGGTACACATGATTGAACGCCATCATATAGAAGGACGCCCGGCTGGCATGATTGCCGAGAATTTGGTGACGGCCTACGATGAATTTTGTTAAGCCTTCCCTAGCCCCTCCAGAGGAGGGAAAATGACACAAAAAATGCCACTTCTTGATGAAGTGGTTTTTTTATTTTTGCGCTATGCAAAAGTTGCTTTCATATCCTCTATCGACCCTCTACTATTTTTGTTTTGGATTGACCTTGATTGTTTTCCATCCCATTCAATGGTTCTGTTTCAATGTATTCGGGTACAAAGCACATAAGAAAAGTGTTTCTTGGCTCAACTTTTTTTTGGTACGCTGCACCCATATCTTAGGGACCACCTATATATTTGACAATCCACATACCATTGCCACCAATAGACCTGTCATTATGGTCGCCAACCATCAGAGTCTATACGATATCCCCCCAATCATCTGGTTCATGCGAAAACACCACCCCAAATTTGTGAGTAAAAAGGAACTGGGAAAGGGCATTCCTTCGGTTTCCTATAATTTACGTCATGGAGGTTCGGTCCTCATTGACAGAAAGGACAGCCGTCAAGCCTTGGGGGAAATAGCCAAATTGGGCAAGTATATTGAAGAGCACAAGCGCGGGGCCGTTATTTTTCCGGAAGGGACGCGAAGCAGAAAGGGCGTTCCCAAGAATTTTCAGCCCATGGGCCTCAAAATATTGATGAAAAATGCCCCTTCTGCCCTCATAGTCCCCATTAGCATCAATAATTCTTGGAAAATGTTGCGCTATGGAAAATTCCCTATGGGTCTGGGCAACCGTTTGCGTTTTACAGTGCATGAACCTATTGAAAATACGGGAGATTTGGATACTATCCTTGCCCAAGCGGAACAAAAGGTGAAATCGGGCATAAACCTAAAGACCTGACAGGTCAAGGCAACCACTTGAATATGAGCAATGACCCCCTTATCGAAAAGACCATTGAATATGTCAAAACCACGCTACAAGGTGCTGAAGGGGGGCACGACTGGTTCCATACGGAACGTGTGTTCAAAAATGCGCTCCTTTTGGCCAAGACGGAAAAAGTGGATAGCACCGTTGTTCAACTCGGGGCCCTTTTGCACGATATAGCCGATGCCAAGTTCTACCAAGGAGACGAAACCGTGGGGCCCAAAATGGCCAGGGCCTTTTTGACCCAGGAAAATGTGTCTCCCCAGATTGTAGACCATGTAGTGAAAATTATTGAGCACATTTCTTTTAAAAACTCGCTTGACAGCAATGCAGCCCCTTTTTGTTCCACAGAGCTTCAGGTGGTTCAGGACGCGGATCGGCTCGATGCCATAGGCGCCATTGGCATTGCCCGGACCTTTAATTATGGAGGGTTCAAAAATAGGGCATTATATGACCCCGACATTCCTCCCAACCTGAACATGACAAAGGAGGTCTACAAAAAATCAAATGCTCCCACTATCAATCATTTTTACGAAAAACTACTATTGCTCAAGGAGCGGATGAATACTAATACGGGAAGAAAATTAGCAGCCGAGAGACATCAATTTATGCTGGAGTACCTTCAACAATTTTATAAGGAAGTAGGACAAGAACCGAATTGGCAGTCACATATCCCTCGCTGAGCGGTATTGAATAGTACTTTCCATCCAGGTGTTATCACAATCGAGAAATGTTGAGGCGAGATATCCGTGTATTTTGTATCTTCATCACTTCGTCAAATTGAAACATAAAAATCCATGAATCGCAGGAAATTTATCAAGGGTTCCGCAGCTGCTTCCACCGTATTTTCCATAGTCCCCAGTTTTGTGTTGGGCAAGGAGCATATTCCTCCCAGTGACACACTGTACATGGCCGCTTTTGGAGTGGGGGGACGTGGACAAGGGGTTATGAGAGGACTCCATGGCTCGGGTAAGGTGAAGTTTGTGGCGCTTTGCGATGTAGATGAAAGAAGGGCGGCGGGCACGTATGAAACGTATCCGGATGCCAAACGATATAAGGATTTTAGAAAAGTCTTCAAAAAACACCTAAAGGATATAGATGCCATTATGGTGGCAACCCCTGACCATATGCATGCCGCCATAGCGCTCCCTTTTATGCGGGAGAAAAAGCATGCCTATGTTGAAAAACCCTTGACCCACAATATTGCGGAAGCCCGATTGATGACACAGGTCGCCAAAGAGAACAACTTAGTGACCCAAATGGGTAACCAAGGTGCTTCAAGTGATGCCAGTAGGGATGCCAGGGAATTGATAGATAGTGGTATCATTGGCAACGTCTATAAGGTAGATTGTTGGACCAACCGCCCTGTTTGGCCCCAAGGGGTACCAGTCCCAAAAGGAAAACATGATATCCCCCAAGAATTGGATTGGGACTTATGGTTAGGCGTACGCAGCAAACGGGATTACAACCCTGCCTATCTCCCCTTTAAATGGCGGGGTTGGTGGGATTTTGGTACGGGTGCATTGGGAGATATGGGATGCCACATCATAGAGACCCCATTTACCCTATTGGACCTAGGATACCCAACCGAAGCTGAGGCTAGCTGCACCACCAACTGGGTTGGAGATTTTGTAGAGGCAGATTACAGTGCCGGTTGTCCAGCTTCTTCCATAGTACGTTTAAAATTTGACACTCCAAAGCATGGTGAGGTAGCGCTCAACTGGTACGATGGTGGCATTATGCCCGACCTTCCCGACGAATTGAAGGATGGGGAGACCATAGGGTCCTCAGGAGGGGGAACCATCATGTACGGGACCCGTGGTATCATGATTTTGGATACCTATTCGCAAAATGCACGACTACTCCCCTCAAAGACCATGGAGCTCATCAAAAAGCCTACCCCTTACCTAAATAGGGTTCCTGGTGGCATGAATGGCCATTATGCCAATTTTGTCGAAGGTTGCCTCAACGGAACAGAGACCTCATCTGATTTTAAGAAGGCTGGGCCATTGACCGAGGCTGTACTCATGGGTAACTTAGCGATAAGGGCCTTTCAATACAAGGAACTAAAGGAAGGTAAAAAATTGGGGGATTGGGATCCCTTCAGTTATCCAGGGAGACGTAAAATTCTATGGGATGGAGCCCATATGAAGGTCACCAATTGGGATAAGGCCAACGAATGGGTTCATGGTACCTATAGAAAAGGTTGGGAGCTTTCCTAGTCGGCAAATGGTTTTGTATGTCCCGCGTAGGGTATCAACCTGAAAATACCCCCATTTGCATTCAAAAACTAAAATAGGCGTATTTGCCCTGTTTTATGCTGTTCATATAGTTCTAGATTGAGCTTGGGAAATAGCTTCCCCCTAAAATAACGTTTCTTGGCCAAGGCCACCATACTGTGTATTTGCTGTGCTATCTTACCCTCTCCCTTCATACGAATGCCAAATCGACTATCATTTAAGGTTCCATTATGGCATTGCTGAATTAGATGGAGTACTTTATCTGCCCTATCGGGTAGTGTCTTATGAATCCAATCGGTAAATATATGCCCAATGGCCCCATTCAATCGCACCATGGTAATGGCAAATGAAAGGGCCCCGTGATCAGACACTTCCTTGGCCAGGTTTAAAATCTCATGACTATTGATCCCAGGAATGATTGGAGCCAGCATCGCATTCACGGGAATATTGTTTTCTGAGAGCAACTGTATGGTCTTAAGTCTTTTTTTGATGGTGGCTGTCCTAGGCTCCAATATCCTTCGCGTTTCCTCATGCAGGGAAGTCACTGAAATGTTCACGGCCACCAAACGGTCCTGGGTCAGTTGTTTTAGAATGTCAAGATCACGCAGTAGTAGGGCGTTTTTGGTAATAATCCCCACTGGATGCCTGTATTTCAAAAAGACCTCCAAACAACCCCTAGTGATTTCAAATTCCTTTTCTGCCGGCTGGTAGCAGTCCGTGTTGCCAGACATAACAATGGTATGTGCCTTCCAACTTTTTTTCCGTAGGGTTTCTTCCAAAAGCCTGGGAGCGTCCTTTTTCACCAAAATACGTCGTTCAAAATCAAGCCCTGCGCTATAGCCCCAAAATTCATGGGTGTTTCTTGCATAGCAATAAATGCACCCATGTTCACAACCCTGGTAGGGGTTCATGGAATACGTCATTCCTATATCTGGGCTTGTGACCTTGTTGACTATGGTCTTGGGAAAGATGGGAATATACTTGGTCTTATTATTGTCGGCCTCCTCCCCTTCCAATCTACAAAACTCCAAAAAATCGTCCCTGAGTTCATGACTGTGTTCCAGAAATTGGTTGGCCACATTCAATTGGGCCCCACGTCCTTTTTTATATGATTCGGATTTCATTTATTGGATTTATTCCAAAAATATGGAATAAATCCAATTGTAGAATTATTTTATTCTCATTTTCACCAATTGTTTTTTAGAGCCTCTTTTCGCATAAAAGACCATTTCATCTTTTTGGGTGTCAATGAGAGGGATGGCCACCATTATGGGAAGACGGGCCTCTTTGTCATCAATGATTTTCTGATATCCAATTTTCCCCTCGGGACTTAATGTGATCACAAACAGGTTGCGATTACGCCCCAATCCCTGTTTAAAGAAAAGACGCTCCCCAGGTAACAACTGGGGCTGCTCAGCGGCTGAGGACATAAAAATAAAGGTGTCACCGTCTTTTGCATGTGAACTATAGCTCACATAGGCTCCATCGCCCTGGGTGACCTCCGTCTTGTTGATGTTCCTCGCCCAAAGCATGTTTCCGCTGGCAGACATCTTGGCACAGATAATATCGTTATGGTGAAACCTTTTAACACGTATCCTGCCACCGCTCACATTATCCTGGGTGCTTTCAGTTACAAAATACTCCTCGGCATTGAACAGTATGTTCCCCTCGGTATCGATCAAGGCATTTTTAAAGACCAGATTCTTGATTTCCTTATCCACTTCCCGACCAAATTTATCCTCCATGAACTGTTCCGTAAACGCATTGTATCGTTTGGTTCCTACTGATAACGTAATGGGATCAAGGTCGTAAAAAACCAGACCATTGTATCGATGGTCTTTTCGGTCCGCATAAAATCCTACGCAGTATAAATGGTCTTGATGACGTATGGGTATAAGGCTCTCCGGAAACTTTCCGGGCTCGTTAAAGGTCTGAAGATGTATTCCGCCAGCATCAAGATGAAGCAATTCATATTGGAACTTTCGCTCATTGACCTGAAAGCGCTTCTTTTTAAAATAGGCTTTCCCTACAATATATACGTCTTTAAGGTCATGGGAAATGGCCACATTTTCGAAGGAATAGTTCTTAGTCTCAATCTGACTGGAAAAGTCATGTTCCATTACTTTGTTCAAGCTGTGGTCAAATACGTGGATGTAATGGCGTTTGTCCTTCCCCTTTTTAAAATGGGTACTGATCACAAAACCTGATTTTCCCAAATCCGTAAGGAGGGTCGTAGTAAAGCCCGACCCAAAATTTCGATTGTAATAATTGCGGTCATACGGTTGGCCCACAGGTTCTGAGGGAATTGACAACAACGTCTCAACCCCAAAGTTGAATTCCCCCAACGGGCTTCTATGCACCTCATATTGATACGCCCGCTCCTTAAAATCGTATTTCAGGAAAATGAGGTATATCTGCCCATTCTTCACATACCCCTCAACAAAATCAACGTCTTTAAGTTTGTAGTTGAACTCAGCTGCCAAGTTCAAATCTTTATCATAAATTTCAATCAAATATCCTTTGGGCCTTAGGACCACCCCTGCATAATAATTGCGTACAACAACAGTGTTCCCTTGATGGTCATGCTGCATGACCAGGGTATTGGAATACCGATGACGATCGCCGAATTTTTCGCCAACGGTATAGTCAACGGCCATCTCTTGGGATTGGAGGCCCATGCAGAATACTGCCCCCAAAAGGAAGGTAAAAAAAACGTGTTTCATAGCCCTGTCTTTAATGGGACACGGGATATTGAATTCAGTAGGGCTTTTTACAATTGGTCAGAAAATCACCATCTTGTTCCCAATTTCCCTTCCATTGAAAAAACCAAACCAGTTCTTCAGCTTCCTGGAAACTCGGCCTTTCTTTTTTCAAGGAATGCTGCTGTTCCTTCCTTAAAATCGTCAGTGCCGAAGCAGGCCCCGAATGCCTTTATCTCTGTCTCGTACCCATTTACATCAGTAGTAAAACCAGCATTCACGGCTTTTATTGCATGGGCTATGGCCACAGGAGAGTTCCTTGTGATACGCTCAGCCATTTTTTCGCAGTAGGGCACTAGTTCTTCTTGTGACACCACATGGTTTACCAAACCATACCTTAGGGCGGTATCGGCATTCACCATATTGGCGGACATGATAAGTTCCATGGCCCGACCTTTTCCTATAAGTTGTGGTAGGCGTTGGGTGCCCCCATATCCAGGGATTACACCCAAAGATACTTCGGGAAGGCCCATTTTGGCGTTATCACTGGCCACTCGGAAATGACATGACATGGCCAATTCCAAACCACCCCCTAAGGCAAATCCATTTACGGCAGCTATGACCGGAGTTGAGAGGTTCTCCACAAAATTGAACAGTAATTTTTGTCCCTTTTTGGC
>JBFOLQ010000569.1:0-5215 GCA_040830145.1 Flavobacteriaceae bacterium
ATGCTAATGGGCCGCTCATCTGTAATTTGGTCCGCAATGCCATTGAGGACCGGGCCATGTTTTGTCTTCTTATACGTAAATTCCACATCAGGCGCCCCTTTCACCTTGATGGTTTTGGTGATGTTTTGAAAAGACTTCCAACTGTCCCCATCCCGGTACTTTGTGGAATCCGTTGGATGGAATTCCTCAAAATAGAAATCGATGTCATCATTCTCAAACATAGTCATCCCGTAGGCCATCCTACGATCGTGACCCAGCAAGGGGAAGGGTATTCCGGCCAAATGGTATCCGTACTTTTCATAACTGGGTGTTACCACATGTGCCTCATACCAAACAGAAGGTTGGGCAAATCCAATATGTGGATCGTTGGCAAAGATGACCTGTCCGTTTTTGGTCTTACTTGGAGCAATCACCCAACTGTTACTGCCCTCAAAGAGCGGTAATGACAACCCTTCCAAGGCTTGATGGACCATGGCCGTAACCCCATTGGCAACGGAATCCATGGGCCTATCAAAATGGTTATGGATCTGCTCGGTGTCTCCGCTGGAATACAATCCAAGGTCGGCAATATAGGCCTCCCCCAGTGTATCCCCTATATTGGTTATTAAGGGATCGGTCTTGTGGGCCATGGCAAAACTGAAAGCCATATACCCCAAGGAATTATATACATCGGTAAGGGTAAAGGGGCGTTTTTCAATACCTGTGAGGTAAAATTCCACCGGAGCGGGGCCTTCTTCCACAAATTGGTTGACTCCCTCAAGATAGGCTTCACATAGTTGGATGCCCTTATCGTCTTTGTCCAACTTGGCCAGGGTCCGCTTTGAGGCTTCATCAATGTCCAAAGCCAGAAAAAAACGGTCCGTGTTGATCAAATCTTCCCCAAAGACCTCTGAAAGGCCTCCACTGGCCACCCTTCTTAGGACTTCCATTTGCCATAGTCGATCTTGGGCATGTACATAGCCAAGCGCTTTAAAGGCCTCTCTTTCAGTATCCGCATAAATATGGGGCACGCCGTATTGATCGTAGTATACATCTACGGGTGCGTCCAAATTGGGCATGGCAACTTGACCCTCATAATCGGGTTTTAACCCTTGAATACATAAAATCAATGCCAAGGCACCAATAACGAGCAGGACTAGAATGGTCCAACCTATTCTTTTGAGCAGTTTCACGTGGTTCTCTTTTCTGCCCGTTAAACTATAAAAATATCAGGACAAATGACAGCTATGGGCATAGAATCCCTAATTAACTGTCGCAGAGGACTATTTTCAATATTTTGGTAGTTTGTTTCGTCACTTGAAAGCGGGCATCAGCCCTCAAACCAATAACCCAGACCACGTCATTTCCCGAAAAAAGTAACCATTGCCCCTCTCTGGCAACTTTGTCCATTTTTTCATCCCTCAGGAATTTGGAAAGCTTCTTTTTCCCTTTCATTCCAGCGGGGTAAAAGATGTCCCCGGCTTTCCATTTCCCAATCCGTAAGGGGGGTACCATGGAATCCGCATCCACATATATGGTGTGGTTGGTATGGGGCACGATTTGCTCCACCGAATGTAGCTTTAGGTGTACGGGCTCCGTAATCTCCCCAACGCCCTTGGGAATAATATATTCACTGAGCCCCTTTTTTTCCAGTGGCGCCAAGATCAGATTTTCCCGGTACTTGATCAATCGGTGGGAATGCGACCGTACCTCTTTGCCATTGGTGGCCGATACCAAGTGTACCACATTGTTCCATTCAGAAAATCCATATGCCCCGAACAACAAATACAAATGGGGTTTAAGGGGCCTAAGCATTTTTAGTTTTTCAACGGATATTTCCCAATGCCCTTCCTTTTTTACCAATAGCCCTTCCCTTAAGGAATGGGCATATGCCTTGTTCAGTTGCTGGGATTCCTGGAGAAATTGAAGTGTGTGCATAAAGTTGTCCAGAAATGTGGGGTGCAATTCCTTGAGCTCCGGTACAATATGGTGTCTGATACGATTTCGAAGATATTGGGTCTCCTGATTGGAACTATCTTCCCTCCACATCAAATTATTTTGCTGGGCGTAGTTTTCAATCTCCGCCCTGGAAAAGGGCAAAAGTGGGCGTCGTGTATGGCCGTTTCTTTCAGGAATGCCCACAAGTCCTTCCAGACCCGTACCGCGTGAAAGGTTGATTAAAAAAGTCTCCAGACTGTCATCAGCGTGGTGGGCCGTTACAAGGAAGGGGATGTCCTTTTTACGCATCAGCTCCCCAAACCATTCATAGCGGAGTGTGCGGGCCGCCATTTGTACAGATACCTTATGCTGTGAAACGTATTCAGATGTGTTGAAGGGTTTTATAAATACTTTTTTATCAATGGCCTCGCCGAACTTTTCGACAAAGTCGGCATCTCCATCACTTTCAGCCCCGCGAAGCCCAAAATTACAATGGGCCAATGAGAACCGCAGTTGTAGGATATGACATAGATGGGCCAGTACCATACTGTCAATTCCCCCACTGCACGCCAGTAAAAATGGGCTTTTGACCAATTCGGGAAATTGCCTTTGTATGTGTTCCCCAAAGTTTTTGAGCATGGACAAAAGTAGGCAAAGTCTAACGAATGACCCCTAATTTAGGATATCCAAGAAGGCTTGGAGGGCTTGTTGATGTTCCCTTGCCAATCCCTCATCCGTTATTCCAGAAGTAGGGTCAAAATGGTCCTTAAAGACAGGCAGTGAAAATGTTGCCGCAATACGCCCTCCAAAGCGGGGCAGCATACCCTCCAAGGCTCCCAAGGCACCAATACCTCCCCGTTTTCCCGGGGCTGTCGACATAAGGAGTACAGGCTTGTCCCCCAAAAAATTTCGCTCTACCCGGGAGAGCCAGTCCAGCACGTTCTTTGTATAGGCAGATGGATAGCTATTGTGTTCATTTGTGGATAGGATAACACCATCAGCACTGTCAATATCTGTCTTCAAACGCTCTATAAGATGGGGATACCCTTCCTCCCGTTCCAAATCCTCACTGAAAATGGGCAAGGGCATTTGGGACATGTCCAGTAGCTGTATTTCGTGCCCTTGTATCAAACGGGTGGTGTGTCTTACCAATTGAAAATTGATACTGGTGCTTGAATTGCTTCCGGCGAATGCTAAAATTTTGGCCATGAAAGGATGTTTAGGCCGCTAAATTACCCCAAATCCACATATGATGCGAGTTTTTCGGTAATTTTGCCCCTTATAAAGGTCCAATCGTTTTGTTTTGGGCCTATCTTGGCAACGTATACCAAAGAAGGGGGCAGTGTTTGAAAACAGGAAGATTTGACCTTTACCATGGCGGAACAGAGACCAACCCGTTTATATTTTATCGATGCCATGCGCGCTTGGGCAATTTTAATGATGCTCCAAGGGCATTTTATTGATGGACTCCTTGACCCGGTCTTTCGGGACCCTGCCAATGCCCTGTATAGAGGGTGGTTATATTTTAGAGGTATTACGGCCCCTGTCTTTTTTACGGTATCAGGGTTTATTTTTACGTATCTGCTGGTTCGAAATCCACGACGGGGTTGGGACAATCCACGGGTGAGAAAGGGCATCCGCCGTGGATTGCAATTGATTCTTATCGGTTATTTGTTACGACTCAATGTACTCGGACTTTTTAAGGGACAGATTTATGGTGCATTTTGGCTGGTGGACGTACTTCACTGTATTGGGTTTTCCATCTTGGGAGTGATTGCCGTATACGTATTGACCATTAGAAAGGGCCCATCCTTACTCCTTTGGATATTGTTGGGATTGGGCGTGGTTCTTTTTCTTTTTGAACCGATTTACAAGGTAGCGGACTATTCCTATTTGCCCAGTGCCCTTGCCAACTATCTGAGCAAGGCCAATGGTTCTGTATTCACTATCATTCCATGGATGGGCTATGCGTTTTTGGGAGGTGTCCTAAGCCTACTTTTTACCCGGTACGGCCATGTGAGGAATTTGTATGCGTGGGCCATTGGTATTTCGGTAGCTTTGGGATGTTTGTTGATTTTTAAGTCCTCTGCCCTATTTACTTGGCTGCATCAGATAAGTGGTGTGGACCTTTTCCAAAAGATTGTGGACAACAACTATTTGTTCATTCGTCTTGGCGATGTGTTTCTGGTCTTTGCGGTATTTATGCTGCTGCGAAAATGGTTGACACATGGTCTTTTGGTTGAGATTGGCCAGAATACCCTCTCCATCTACGTAATTCACTTTATTATTCTCTATGGGAGCTTTACAGGTTTTGGACTCTATCGGTTTTTTCACCATTCCCTTGCCCCCTCGGCGGCCATAACGGGCGCCATGGTATTTATGTTTGTATGTACCTGGATTGCCCTATGGTATGACAGACATGAAATCCAGGTAAAAACCTTGGTGAACCGTTCTCTTTTGTTTTTGTGGAACCAATTGAAAAATAGGTGGCGCAATCTCTTTAACAGAATCCTTGGAATCTTTGGATTGGCGAGAAATTGATTTTTAAGCGTACCCCAAGCTCAAAGGGAAATACTATCCTTGAGCAACAATTCGGTTATAACGGACCGAAGTTCATCAAAGGTTTTTCCCGCCCCAATTTGTGGATGGTAAAGCGTCCTTAGGATTCCCTTGTCAAATTTTGAATAGACATTGGCAAGGCCAGAGCACATATAACTTCTGTTTGCATCTGTATTTGCACCGCAATAGGAATCACTGGCATGGCCCAATCCCAATACATGGCGCAATTCATGTCTAAAGATGGGCATGCCATCGTTCCGCACCCATATCCTTCCATTTCGCATTACATACCCTCCAGAACTGGTATAGAGGGCGTACCCGTGAAAGTTGGCATTGGCTATGCGTTGGTACATGTCGGGCCAAACCTACTTGACGACTTCTGGAGGTCCCATGATCAAATGGATTTGAGCCCCGGTAAGTGTTGGGGCCAGCTCCAAGGCAGTCCCATCTGAGATCAAATCATTGAGAACGTTCAATTCTTGGGTCACTGATTGGGCATATCCGTTGGGTATCTGCCCATCCAAAAAAAGGGTCACCTTACCCGCCCACTTTTCATTAAAGTCGGCCCCAAAGGAAGTAGGACTATAATTGAAGGTCACATATTCATATTCCTCCAAAAACGCCATTTCCTCCTCTGAAAGTAAGGTTTCATCAGTGTTGGTAACCTCACTATCCGTGCTACAGGCCACAAACGCCAAAAGAAAAAACCACCCTATTTTCTTCATGTCCCCCAAATTAC
>JBFOLQ010000570.1:0-3435 GCA_040830145.1 Flavobacteriaceae bacterium
GAAAGCAAAGATATACATTAATAGCCTATTTAACATCTGGTATACCCTGTTTGACAACATAAATTATTGTTAAGGAGCAACGCGAAGTACTTTTATGTTAGCAAACCTACGCTCTATGGTAAAAATTGTGGTAAAGACCATAATAGCTATCTTCCTATGCCAAGTAACCTTTGCACAGGTTACTAATGATTGTGGCAGTGCAATCCCTATTTGTAGTAATACCCCCATTAATGGTGGAACCAATGGTTATGGAACGGATGATTTCTATGGAGCTACTTCTAGTGGGTGTTTAGAACAGACCACTTCCGGTTCAATTGAATCTAATTCTGGCTGGTACCGATTCCGGACCGCTGCTTCCGGAAGATTGGGGTTTAATATCGGACACAATAGCAATGAAGATTGGGACTTTGCGCTGTACCAAGCAAGCAATTGCGCTACGTTAGGTGACCCAATTCGATGCAACTTCTTTGATAACAGTGATTTTAAGAGTTTTATTGGGGTTGGTGAAGATCCCACTGGAGATGTGGATTCTGTCCATTATGAGGACTGGTTGGATGTAAATGCCGGCGAAGACTATATCCTGTTCATTAATAATTTCAGTAATGTAAACTCAGGGTTTTCCATACAATTCACCGGGGATATCTGGGTTACAAATCCCAATACTGCGTTGGACTGCTCTATTGTCAACAATCTTTTGGGCCCTCCCATTGCTGCATGCGAGAACGATCCTATTACGTTAGATGCTACCACCTCTGGTGCCATGGCCTACGAATGGTACAGGAATGATGGAAGCGGGTTTCAGCTTATTGCAGGGGAAACTGCTGCTACACTTAATGTCTTGAATTCATCAACTTATAGAGTTGTGGTAATCACAGGTACTGGAAACATTGTTAGTGATGTGCAAGTTGGATTTACGGCTATTCCTGTTACACAAGCGGTGAATGATGAAGTTTTCTGTCATACCGCTGATATGATTTTCAATTTGGAGGATAAGGACATTGAAGCACTTGGAACACAAGATCCAGACGATTTTATTGTAAGTTACCATACGTCACAAACAGATGCCAATCTAGGGTTAAACCCTTTGACCAAGCACTATGCAAAAAGTGTGGGACAAGAAATAATTTATGTGCGTACCACTTCATTGACCAACCCAAATTGTTTTGATGCTTCGCAAAGTTTTCTTTTGGATGCCATTGAATCCCCTAACTTAAGTTTTGAAGAAGAAGTGGTCATTTGTGAGACTGTTGGCAGTGCAGTAATCGGTGAAACTATGCCCAATCCTAGTTATACATATCTGTGGAGTACCGGTGAGACTACCCCAAATATTAGTGTTTCGCAGGGTGGGGAATACACACTTACCGTTACCAATGCCTCAAACGGAGTGAATTGTGAAGCCGTAAGAACTGTTACAACTAGTGTATCGATCGCTCCAGAAATTACTTCCATAGAGATTGATGATTTTAAAGCAAGCAATACAGTTACTATAGTTACCGATGTTACTGGGGATTTTGAATATCGCTTGAATGATGGTGAATATCAAGCCAGCAATGTTTTGACCGAAGTGCCTCCTGGAGAACATAGAGTGTATATCCGGGATGTCCATGGCTGCGGTGAGATTCAACGTGACATAGTAGTGGTTGGTTTTCCGGCCATTTTCTCCCCAAATGGTGATGTGCTCAACGAAAGCTGGCAGATTGAAGGACTTTCAGAATTGAGTTCACCCATTGTCACCATATATGATCGCTACGGTAAATTGATCAAACAAATGACAGAACTTAGTGCCGGATGGGATGGAAGCTTTAATGGAAAGCCTTTACCTTCCACAGATTACTGGTTTAAACTGTCTTATTTGGATAGCGATGGAAACAGGGTTTATGCCAAATATCTACAAAGCCATTTTTCACTTCGCAGATAGCACATTGTGCATTTTATCGATTAACTGTACAATTTTTGGGTTGAAATCATACTAAAAGTAGGGTTTATGCAGTTATACTGGTTATAGTATACAAGAACCCCATAGCCCCAAAATTCTATGAGAACCCTATGTATTGCCATTTGTTGCCTCTTCTTCTTTTATTTTAAGGCAACAGCGCAAAACTCACCAGATTGTAGAACTGCCATTCCTGTCTGTGCCGATGCACCCATATCTGGCATCACAGCTGGTGGTGGTGATATTGACGATTTTGATCCTGATGTGATTCGACAATCGGGTTGTTTGGAAAAAGGGAGCGTAAGCTCCGCCAATCTGGAAAATAATTCGGCTTGGTATGTATTTAGGGCTGGGACCGATGGACAAATCGGTTTTGACATAGAGGCACTACCTGTAAACCCAGGAGGTGTGGTTACTGCAGAGTGGGATTTTGCCCTTTATGGTCCTTTTGATCAAACTTCGGGTCAGAATTTCTGCGGTCTTGTTGGGGATGGAACCGCACAACCAATTCGATGTAATTACGAATATAACGACACAGGATTCACTGGTATTGGTGTTAATCCTATTGATGGTAGGGTAGGGGCACCTTTTGTAAGGGGAAGTCAGAACACTTATGATGAATGGTTGGATGTGACCGCTGGTGAGATTTACTATCTTTTCATCAATAACTATAATACCAATTTTGATGGCGATCCTGAATCGTTTACGTTAACCTTCACTGGTAGTTCTGTGGATGCCGATCAAAACAGCGCATTGGATTGTACACTTCGTGATGAATTTTTGGGATTGGATATCATTGCCTGCGAAGGAGACCCTGATATTGTTTTGAGTGCATTGAATTCACCCGCTGGGTCTGATATTGGCAGTGTGGAATGGACAGTGGACTACGATGATGACGGTACCATTGACGATACCTTGACCGGTACTGGGCCTTTTGGTGCTGAGCTTGTTGTTTCCAGCCCCAATTCTGGTCGCTACTTTGTGGAAATTACCACCGCATCTGGAACTCCTCCGACCGTAGTGGACAACGGAGGTATCTTGATTACCTTCTATGAAGAACCCGTTTTGGATGACGTGGTGATCGTGGATTTGGAGACCAGTGATATTTCAGACCCCTATGACGTGGAGTTTGTACCACAAGGCGATGGAGACTACGAATATGCCATAAATGGAGGAGAATTTCAGGATGACCCTGTTTTTCTGGACGTACCTCCAGGGCTGAACACCGTAATCGTAAATGATAAAAATGGCTGTGGTACGTTGGAACAAGATTTCTTAGTGGTTGGGTACCCCAAGTTTTTTACTCCAAATGGAGATTCGTTTCACGATACATGGAACGTTCAGGGTATTGAGAGACTGTCCGATGCTACCATTTATATATTTGATCGATATGGAAAGCTGTTGAAGCAGTTGGATGATGCTACTGGTTGGGACGGAACCTTCAATGGTAGAGACCTTCCATCTTCTGACTATTGGTTCCGATTGGAATATGATCAAGATGA
>JBFOLQ010000571.1:0-5328 GCA_040830145.1 Flavobacteriaceae bacterium
CGATATTCCGGCATATCCGGAGATTTTGGCAGGGGACTTGGTCGATCGGTTACTAGAGCAGATAGCCCCTTTTGAACCGGGCTTTACACTGGGTGAGCGGGCAGAATTACTGGAAAGACAGGAAGACGGCAGCTATGTGGTTACCACGAACAAGGGAACGGAACACCATGCGCAAGTGGTGGTCATTGCAGGTGGTTTGGGCTCCTTTGAGCCCCGAAAGCCGCAGATAGATAATTTGGGGGATTTTGAGGACCAGGGCGTCGCCTATATGATAAAGGATCCCGAAGTCTATAGAAATAAAAAAGTGGTCATTGCAGGTGGGGGCGATTCCGCTTTGGATTGGAGTATTTTTTTGGCCGAAGTGGCATCGGAAGTAACTTTGGTACACCGCCGAAATGAATTCCGCGGGGCACTTGATTCTGTGGAAAAGGCATCAGAATTGGCCAAGGCGGGAAAGATTCGCCTTATTACCGAAGCTGAGGTCAAAAAACTCTACGGGGATGAACATTTAGAGGCCGTGGTGGTAAAATATAATGATGCCTCCAAAGGAGAGCTATATGTTGATACAGACCATTTTATTCCTTTGTTTGGGTTGTCACCTAAATTAGGGCCCATAGCAAACTGGGACCTGGAAATAGAGAAGAATGCCATTAAGGTGAACAATGCCAAGGATTACCAGACCAACCTTCCGGGTGTTTTTGCCATTGGTGACGTGAATACCTATGAAGGCAAGTTAAAACTCATTCTCAGTGGCTTTCATGAGGCGGCCGTCATGTGCCAATACGCGTATCAGATTATTCATCCAGGCAAGCGATTTGTCATGAAATACACTACAGTGGGAGGGGTCCAAGGCTTTGATGGGTCTACCAAAGTGGCCAAAAAGGAAGTCGTAAAGGCATTGGGCTAGGTGCTGGCAGCACTTGGAAGTAAAATCAATCGGTTTGTAATGGGGTGCCTTAGGGAAGCAATATACCCTAGGGAAATCATGGAATTGTTATCGCAATGCCCTTTCTTTGCATTTCCGAACAAACGCTAGTTAGTAAGGGAATGAAGGATATCCAAAAAATACTTGGGGAGCGGATTATGGTACTTGATGGGGCCATGGGCACCATGTTGCAAAGACACCAATTTACTGAGTCCGATTTCAGGGGGGAACGCTTTATCGATTGGCCTGTTCCCCTTCAGGGAAACAATGATCTGTTATCCCTCACAAGACCGGATGCGGTGGCAGGGGTACACCGTGTATTTTTGGAAGCGGGCGCTGATATCATTGAAACCAATACCTTTTCTGGAACTACCATAGCCATGGCCGATTACCAAATGGAAGATTTGGTTTACGAACTCAACCTTGAATCAGCCAGGATTGCGAAACAGCTTGCCGATGAATTTACTGAAAAGACCCCCGAAAAACCACGATTTGTGGCAGGGAGCATAGGGCCTACGAATAAAACGGCCAGTATGTCTCCTGATGTGGAGGATCCGGGATTTAGGGCCATTGATTTTGAAGAGCTCCGTTTGGCCTACAAACAACAGGCAGAAGCACTTCTGGATGGGGGTGCGGACATACTCTTGGTAGAAACCGTCTTTGATACCCTGAATGCCAAGGCGGCCCTTTTTGCCATTGAGGAAATCAAGGAAGAACGATCCCTGGAAGTTCCGGTGATGGTAAGTGGGACTATAACCGATGCCTCGGGGCGGACGCTTTCGGGTCAGACTGCTGAGGCCTTTTTAATTTCCGTATCACACATTCCGTTGTTATCCGTAGGGTTCAATTGTGCTTTGGGAGCCAAGCAACTGGTTCCACATTTGGAGGCTATCTCCAACAAACTGGATGGGGCTGTTTCAGCCCATCCCAATGCGGGATTGCCCAATGCCTTTGGCGAGTATGATGAAACCCCGGAACAAATGGCGGAACAAATCAGGGAATACGTGGAAAAGGGTTTGGTGAACATTGTAGGGGGATGCTGTGGGACTACACCAGAACATATTCGGGCCATCGCCAATTTGGCAAAGGATTACAAACCTCGAGAAATGCCAATAATATTTTAACATGGTGTTAGAGGTTGCAATATTGAATATCAAAGAAGGTATGACAAAGGAATTTGAAGTTTCTTTTCGTTCAGCTTCGAAAATTATTGCTTCGGCAAGAGGATATATGGGCCACGAACTAAAAAAATGTATTGAAAGGGAGAATCAATACATTCTTTTGGTGAATTGGAAAAAGTTGGAAGACCATGAAATCGGTTTTCGAGAATCAGAGGAGTATCAGAAATGGAAAAAGTTGTTGCATCATTATTATAATCCCTTTCCGGAAGTATTGCACTACGAATAATGCCAGATTAAAGATATTCTGGGCAAAATTGAAAGCGTCAAGAAATTATTGAATGCCTTTATCAATTACCGCAAAAGGCTATACCTTAATAACAAACAACGAAAAACGATTAACGAAAAACGAACAACCATCAACGAGCAACGAACACTAAAACTGAGTGGCCTGGAACCACTGGTCATTACCCCAGACAGCAATTTTATCAACGTAGGGGAGCGTACCAATGTGGCGGGGTCTCGCAAATTCCTTAGGCTGATCAAAGAGGAAAAATACGATGAGGCCTTGGAAGTGGCCCGTCATCAGGTAGAGGGGGGCGCCCAGATCATTGACATCAACATGGATGATGGCCTCATTGATGGGAAGAAGGCCATGGTGAGGTTTTTGAACCTAATTATGGCCGAACCTGACATTGCTCGGGTACCTATAATGGTCGATAGTTCCAAGTGGGAGATTATTGAAGCTGCCTTGAGGGTGGTACAGGGAAAGTGTGTAGTCAATTCCATTAGTTTAAAGGAAGGTGAAGAGCTGTTCATTCACCAGGCCAAGTTGATACGGAGGTATGGTGCAGCTGTCATAGTCATGGCATTTGATGAAGTGGGTCAGGCTGATACCCTGGAACGAAGGGTGGAGATAGCGGAGCGCTCGTATCGTATTTTGGTAGATAAGGTACACTTCCCCCCAGAGGACATTATTTTTGACCTTAACATTTTTCCCGTGGCCACGGGAATGGAAGAACACCGCCGCAACGCGGTTGATTTTATTGAGGCTACCGAATGGGTGCGTAAAAATTTACCCTTTTGCAATGTAAGTGGGGGGGTGAGCAATGTTTCCTTTTCATTCCGGGGCAACAATCCCGTACGGGAGGCTATGCACTCGGTCTTTCTTTTTCATGCCATAAAGGCCGGTATGAACATGGGGATTGTAAATCCCGCTTTATTGGAGGTTTACGACGATATCCCCAAGGATTTATTGGAACATGTTGAGGACGTAATCCTGGATAGAAGGCCTGATGCTACCGAGCGTCTGCTTGAATTTGCCCAGACGGTACAGGGGAAGGTCAAGGAAAGTTCCGTTGACCTTTCATGGCGTAACGAACCCCTGCAAGAACGCATTACCCGCGCCCTGGTAAAGGGGGTGGACCAATTCATTGTTGAGGATGTGGAAGAGGCCAGGTTACAGGTGCCAAAACCATTAGAGGTGATTGAAGGACACTTGATGACGGGGATGAATGTGGTGGGTGACCTCTTTGGCAACGGAAAGATGTTCCTGCCACAAGTGGTCAAATCGGCCCGTGTCATGAAAAAGGCGGTGGAGTATCTTACCCCCTTTATAGAGGCATCAAAAGGAGAGGGGGCACAATCGGCAGGGCGCGTTTTAATGGCCACGGTAAAAGGGGATGTGCACGATATTGGAAAGAACATTGTCTCAGTGGTCCTTGCCTGCAATAATTATGAAATTGTGGACTTGGGTGTTATGGTACCTCCAGAAAGGATTTTGGAAACGGCCAAAAAAGAACAGGTGGATATCATTGGTCTTAGCGGACTCATAACACCCTCACTTGATGAAATGGTCTTTGTGGCCAAGGAGATGCAACGGCAGGAACTGAATATACCCCTATTGATTGGTGGGGCCACTACAAGCAAGGCACACACGGCGGTAAAGATAGACCCACAATACAGTCATTCCGTGGTGCATGTAAATGATGCCTCAAGGGCCGTTACCGTAGTGGGTGACCTGTTGCAAAGGGACACATCGGAATCATACAAGATTTCGGTAAAGACCGATTATGAAAACTTTAGGGACAAATTTTTGGGAAGGTCCCAAAAGAAGGAATATATAGGCCTGACCCAGGCACGGGCCCGCAAATATCAAATTGATTGGCAGCAAGCCGATATTCCGGTCCCAAAGCAGTTGGGGGTTCAGGTGTTTGATGATATTGCCCTCAGTAAATTGGTCAATTTTATTGATTGGTCCCCCTTTTTTAGGAGTTGGGACCTTCATGGTAAGTATCCAGATATCCTGTCTGACGCAAAAGTAGGTGCCCAAGCAACCGAATTGTATGCTGATGCCCAGCAGATGCTCAGAAAAATTGTCACTAAAAAACTATTGGTGGCAAAAGCCGTTTTTGGGATTTTTCCGGCCAATCAGATAAATGATGATGATATTGAGATATCCTACTTAGGAAAGGATTGGAAGGGATTGCCAGATGGAGTCGAAGCGACGGGGAAAGGTGTAGAAGGAACTGGGAAGACCATCTTCCGTACCCTTCGTCAGCAGCTCAAGAGAAGAGAGGGAGCACCTCATTTGGCCTTGGCCGATTTTATTGCTCCCAAGCAAAGTGGCGTCCAAGATTACATGGGTTGTTTTTGTGTGTCAACCGGATTTGGTTCTGAAGCGCTGGCCACTTCCTTTGAGAAAGAGCATGATGATTACAGCTCCATAATGGTAAAGGCCTTGGCAGATCGCTTGGCAGAGGCTTTGGCCGAATATTTACATTTACAGGTACGCAATAAATACTGGGGCTATGCCCCACATGAACAGCTGGATCCCGAAGGGTTGATAGCCGAAAAATATAGAGGCATTCGGCCGGCACCAGGCTATCCGGCATGTCCGGACCATCTGGAGAAAAAAACCATTTGGAACCTCTTGCAAGTAACCGAGAACATTGGGGTAAAATTGACAGAGAGCTTGGCGATGTGGCCAGCAGCGAGTGTGAGTGGGTATTACTTTGCACATCCGGAAGCCAAATATTTTGGCCTTGGAAAAATAACGGAGGATCAAGTAGTTAATTTTGCCCAACGCAAGGGGATTGACCTGGGAGAAGCCAAAAAATGGCTGGCACCCACATTGGCAGACCAATAATGGATACTATGGGAAAGAGAGTGGTAAAGATTAGGGTAGGGCCCTTTGCAGGGTTTCAGGCACGCATAGCAGGTTTGATTGGCCTACTGTTGGGCTGTATATATTCCTTTGGGGGACTTCTCATCGATGCATTGGTA
>JBFOLQ010000572.1:0-2741 GCA_040830145.1 Flavobacteriaceae bacterium
CCATTTAAAAAGGTCTTTTCAGAAAAGGACAGTGAGGAAATGATCAAGGCTGTCAACGCATTTAAACCAGATGTGCTCTTTGTGGGCATGACCGCGCCCAAACAGGAAAAATGGGTATACGTAAATGGGGACCAATTAAATGTCAATATGGTATGTTCAATTGGTGCCGTTTTTGATTTTTATGCGGGAACCGTTAAAAGACCCAGCAATGTATGGATCAATCTAGGTCTGGAATGGTTGGGAAGATTATTAAAGGAACCTAGGAGAATGTGGAAACGGTATATTTACTATGGGATCATATTTTTGGGGCATATTGTAAAAAGGAGTAGGGTAAGGAGAATTTTGTCCTTTTTTTAAAGGAGATAATCGTAAGCAATGAAACACATGTCAACAATGAATTCCCCATCAGAACGTCAAGAGGATATATTGAGTCTATTCTTCAACAAACTATACCCTTTTTGGCCCCTATTTTTAGTATTGATTTTATTGGGCCTGTTGGGAGCTTGGGTGTACCTTAAGGTAACCACACCTTATTATGAAACCTCCCTTGCGTTGATTATCCATGATGAGAATAAGGGTGTCGATGATTCGAAAATTATTGAGTCGACCAATGTGTTCACTTCCAAAAAAATAGTTGAAAATGAAGTAGAGGTACTGCGTTCCAAAGAGCTCATCAACGAAGTGGTTGAACGTTTGGAACTCTATGCTCCCATTTATGAGGAGGGACTTATAAAGGATTTGCACTCTTATGAAAAATGTCCATTGCGAATCCAGGTCAGAGATCCTTTTGATGAATCAACCTATGAAAATGGGGGCGAGTATGCATTTTCCTATCACCCTGACGAGGAAAAAGTAACGGTATGGGGAAAGCGCCATCCCTTGCATTCATGGATACCAAACCCCCATGGGGGAAGTGATATCAGATTTGTGCCCAATGAAAAGGGCGGGGATGTGGATGGCATGAACGGTACGGGATATTATTTTAAACTGGTGCATCCCAAGGTGGTGGCCGATGGCTTATCAAATCAGTTGGAGGTGCTTCCTTCCAGTAAGCTCTCTACGGTGGTACGCTTAAACTATTATGACCCCAATCCCAAACGGGGGGTTGATTTTCTCAACAATTTGATTTATTCCTACAGAAATATGGCCATGAGGGATAGGGATACCTTGGCTGCCAACACATTGAAGTTCATTGAGAATCGAATGGAGCAAGTAGGGGAGCAACTGGCATCTGTGGAAAAGGAACTTGAGGAATATAGGTCAGAACATGGGTTGATAGATTTGGGGGAACAGGGGAACCTATACCTGCAGAATGTTGGTGAATATGACCGCCGAATTGCTGATATAGACCTTCGTTTATCGGTACTCGCAAAAGTTGAGAATTATGTGATCTCAAAAAACAAGAGGACGGGTATCGTACCCTCTACCTTGGGGCTTGATGATCCCATTCTCTCCCAATTATTGCAAAAGCTATATGATGCCGAAATAGAATATGAGGAATTGAGAAAGACCACTGCGGAGAACAATCCCATGCTTTTGAACATACAGAACAAGATTGATGGAATTCGGCCCAGTATCCTCGAAAATGTACGTAATCAAAAGACTAATTTAATAACCAGTAGGTCAAACCTGTATTCAAACAGTAATAAGTACAATAGTGCTTTGCAAGTACTTCCGGAGCAAGAGCGGAAGTTGATAGAGATAACAAGGCAAAAAGCAAGTATAAGTGAGCTCTATGATTTTTTGGTAAAGAAAAGGGAAGAGACCGCTTTGTCATATGCCCCTACTGCTGGGGATTTTAGAATCATAGAAAAAGCTGAGTCTTCCCTAAATCCAGAGATTCCCAAAAAGCCTTTTGTCTACTTGACCGGTATGTTGCTTTCCTTGGGATTGGGATTGTTCCTAGTTGTCAAAAGGGAGTTTTTCTCCTCCAAGATTTTATTTAGGACCGACATTGAAAAACATATTGGAGTGCCCATTGTAGGAGAGCTTGCCCATGTAAGGGACCTTAAGAAGAATACCCCTGGGGAAGATTCAGTTTTGATCAATGACCAGTTTAAACAGGTTATATCGCATTTAGGCCTTTATAGATTGGAAAATCCGGATAAGGTGGTGATGGTGACCTCCAGCATAGCCGGGGAGGGGAAAAGTTATGTAAGCTCTGCCTTGTCAAGGACCATGGCATCATATGGCAAGAGAACCGTGTTGCTGGACCTGGACTTAAGAAATGGGGGAAGCTCCAACAATTTTGGGTTTGCGAAAAATGAGGGAGTGGTGGAGTTTTTACGGGAAAAGATAGAATATGGGAGGCTTTTTTTAGAGGCGGAAGTTGATGGACTTATTGTAGTCCCCAGTGGGGAAAGAACCCAGGACTCATCCCAACTTTTGGCTTCGGAACGGTTCAGAGTGTTGATGGAAAACCTAAGGAAGGATTATGACTATATCATTGTGGATACCCCACCAATGGATTTAGTGTCCGATGCTGAAATAATCAATGAGTATTGCGATCAGACGCTTTACGTCATTCGACATGATGTTACGCCCAAGTTCATTGTTCGGAACCTTTATCAAAACATAGGTTTTTCCAGGCTTAAAAAGTGTTTTCTTATATATAATGGGCTTAAACCAAGGGGCATTGTTGAACAAAACTATGGTTACGGCTATGGCTATGGAGCGCCCCTTAAAAAAAGGTCCCGGGGAATATGGGGCTATTTTAACAATTTGCGCGAATATTTAGTAGG
>JBFOLQ010000573.1:0-4642 GCA_040830145.1 Flavobacteriaceae bacterium
CAAGCCGGACTCCCGTACAAATCCATATGCGTTACTGGAACTCCATTGGTAGTAAAATGTAAGTCCTAGGTCATGGTTCACTTCCTCAAATCGGATCTTGTTTCAAAATATGCCCTTATAAAGATTCCTCGTAATCGTATACTTGTCACCATCCCGGAATGAAAAGGGCTCCCAAACCAAGGAATCAGTATCCTTACCAATATTGAAAATGGTTTTACTGCCAGTGGTTTCCACTGACTCCGTAATCTTATCATCCGTATAATAAGGGAACAGGGCATATTGCGCATTTTTTCTTCCGGCTGTCAGTCCCCCATTACTACTGATGAACATCCAGTGGTTTGAATCACTGACAATGCTCATGAAAAAAGGGCGCATGCCATCACTATTGGCAATCTTAAAAAACGCTTCCCCTTCCAATGATACCTTTTCCATATGTTGGTTGTCGACCATATTGATGTCTTTCGCTTCCTTTTTTAAATTTTGATCCGTACCACTCATCTAAGTAGCAATTCTTCCAATTCTTCCAAGCTCTTTCCCTTGGTCTCCACCACATATTTATATACAAATGCCACTGCTCCCATTGAAAAGGCAGTATAGATGGCAAATGTGGTCGTTGGCCCCAGGTTCGATAATTCCCACGGGAACACTTGGGTCACCGAAAAACTGACCAGGGAATTGAAAAAGCCCACTACTGAGACAGCAAGCCCTTTAATCTTGCTCGGGAAAATCTCTGATACCAATGCCCACATTACCGGACCCAAGGAAATGGCAAAGGCAGCCACATAGAGTAATATGGCCAACAAGACCAAGGTGGCATTGATATCAATGAAATTGTTTAGGTGATTGCGCTTGAAGGCAACAAATTGTTCGTCGGTCAAGGTCGTGTCCAGTGTATTGAACAACGATTCCTGGTTTTCAAAAGTACGGCCCTCCAACTCCAAAATTGCTTGCTGTATTTCAGGGTCACCAACCTTTGAAATGGTATCGCCCGTAAATTGATAGGTAGCATTCTTAAAGGCAAACGTGGCCATCAGTAAAGCAATGGACATACTCACGGTACCAATAAGCAACAAAGGTTTTCTCCCCAATTTATCAATCAACCAAATGGCCACTAGGGTAAAGGCCAAATTGGTAAGCCCAACCGCTATCGCCTGCAGCAAAGAGGAGTCCGTATTTCCCCCCGCTTGCTCAAATATGGTCGGGGCATAATAAAATATGGCGTTGATTCCGGTTATCTGCTGAAAAAAAGCAATTCCGAAAGCAATGGTCATAATGGTGACATACTTGCTTTTAAAAAGGTCACCAAAGGTTCCCTTAGTCTCCTGTTTGGCCAATCCTACTTGAATGTCATCAAGGGTTGTTTCCGCATATGCCCTCCCTCCAATTTTCTCCAGGGTGGTTCTAGCCACCTCTATTTGATTCAGTTTTTGAATCAACCACCTCGGACTTCTAGGGACCGTAAAAAGGGCCAAGAAGTATATAACCGCGGGAATGGCCTCAACCCCCAACATCCAACGCCAACTATCCGCACCTATGTCCACCAAAAAATAATTTGAGAAATATGCCACTGAGATACCAATGACAATATTCAGCTGGTTGAAGGATACCAAACTTCCCCTAAGCTTGGGAGGGGCAATCTCGGCAATATAAATGGGTGCGATCAAAATAGCGCCCCCAATACCTATGCCTCCAATAATTCTGGCCACGACAAATTCAGTATAAGTACTGGCCAAGGCCGACCATACCGCTGAAATGGAGAACATGGCAGCTACGATGATCAGTATTCTCTTTCTCCCAAATCGGTCAGCCAATGGCCCAGCCAAAAGGTTGCCGGCCATCGCCCCAAAAATTACACAGCCAACCGCAAAGCCGAGCATGGCATCGGTCATTTCAAAATAGGTGGTTATCCCTTTTATGGCCCCTGATATTACGGCACTGTCAAACCCAAGGAGGAAACCTCCCAAAGCCACAATTAAACTAATGAGGATTGTATACGACTTGTTCATTACTTTATTACATGAAAAAGTTGTCTAAAGTCAAACAAAAAAGACCAGGGGTAAGCCGGTCTTTTTTGTTTGTATCTCCATCAAGGTTTATTGGTAAACCCGAATGTAATCAACCTCCATTGTATCCTCAGTAAAGGCAGGATCTATGTTACCTCCCAGTGTACCACCCATTGCAACGTTCATTATCAAGAAGAAATCACTGTTGAAAGGGGTACTGCCATCATTGACAAAACTTAAGTGTACCACTTCGTCATCCACCACAAATTTGATACTGTCTGGAGTCCACTCCATGGTATAGTTATGAAACTCTGAGGTTGCCGTACTAACTGCTGTAGAGCTCGTGACCGCATTGCCCGCTGAATTTCCAGGATAATGCAGGGCACTTGAAATCACGTTGGAATTATTGCCCACATGTTCCATAATATCCAACTCCCCGGAATCAGGCCATCCCACCTGATCAAAGTTGGCGCCCAAGGCCCATAATGCAGGCCAGGTTCCTCCTGCGGAAGGCAGTTTCGCCCTAATTTCAACACGACCATATGTGAATTCAAATAGGTTTTCTGACTTGATACGGGCCGAGGTATAGGCCGCGCCACCTGTAGGGCTTACCCCAAAGTCAAAAAACAGCACCACCCGGTCGTAGGTGCCCGTGAGAGATAAAGAACTGAAATCGAATGTCAAGGTCTCCCATTGCTCGGCAACGGTCGTGTTCATATCCACTTCAACAGATTCACTGGAATCTGCCTTATTTTCCAGTTTAAGCTTAACCACGGCTCCTACCGCTGGTGACCATGTTTTCACACTGATACTACCATAGGTAGTCATATCAAGAGGGGCAGCTACATCAAAGTATGAACCTGCCCAGGTTTCGGCACCAAAATTTTTCAACGACTCCCCTACCTTCATGGACGTATTGTCCCCTGAGGCATCAGGATTGTCAACTACAGTAGAATTAGCACCCCCAAAGCCAGTAAATGTAGGGGGAGTTCCCTCGAAATCCTCAATAACTGAAGTTCCACCTCCTGTGGCCACCAATGTAATGTCGTCATAATAGTGGATAACACCTGCAGGGCCTCCACCGCCCTTGGCTGTAATCTTCAACATACCACCTTCTACCCGGACGTTCTCAGGGTCATCGGTATAGGTCTGCGACTCACCATTGCCCCAGCCACCGGCACCTAAGTCATAGGTCCAATTAGTGGGATCGGGCGCGCCATCCACATCAAATTCATCTGACCACACCAAATTGGTGTAAATGGTTTCCAGTTGACTACCACCCGTACCAACACCACTGCCATCGCCCTTGACCATTTTATACTGCCAGAATACTCCTGGACCAGCTTCAATGGATACATTCATAACATTGCCATTCTCTGAGAGGGTCACTTGATAGGTAGTGGAATCAGGTACGTCTACATTGGGAAGCTCACCCGCATTGACAGCCTTGGGCAATCCCAAATAGGCCCCGGCACCGGTCAATGTAAGTGTCCCGGCAGTTGGGTCATATGAATAGGTAGCGGAAGCTGACCCATCATGTGGTGCAACGGGGGCGCCACAAGCATCAGGGGCGCCACTTTGCCATTCTTCAAGCCACGTCTCATCACCCAAATTATTTGTAAAAGAACCATCTTCGCCAAAAACATAGGTATCATTGAAATAGCAAGTTCTTTGAACAAGGCCCGTACCATCAATGGCCCACCAACTCGTATCACCCGCTGCCGGACCAACACCCAAGGAACCCGGTTCATTCGCCATGACCCAAGAACCGAATAAAGGTTCGTTAGGGTCCGCTTCTACCTCTACCATTACCGATTCTGTTATGGTGGTATTGCCCAGCCCCTGACCATAGGCCAATATGGTGATGGTATAAGTACCGCCAGTGGCATAGGTGTGGGTGGCACTTTCACCAGGTCTAATGGCAAAAGCCACGCCTTCTGCAAAGGTCACCACAAAATTGTTTACATTTTCACCGTCTGGTGTTACCGTGACGGTACCAGAGCCATCGGTAAGGGCATTTATTGATGCGCTTACGTTGGAAGGAACAATTACTTTCTGGATTATATCATCATCCTCACAGGATAAAAGGACCAAAAAAAAATCCCAAAGCCAATAGGGCTACATAAGAAACATTCTTTCTCATAAACAGATATTTATAATTTACTAACGGTTTTTGAAAAAGCAGGGTGCGGCTATCATAATGTGATCTACACACCCTGACTTTACTAGATTAATTCATTTGTTAAAAGCTAACCAATAGGTTGAATTTCACATCTTAACTACAAGATAGTATGGAATTATACTATTGCTTTATCAATTTATAATGCCAGAAAACACCGGTACCAGCCTCTATAAGAACTTCCATGGTACTGCTATCGGTAAAAGTCACATTATATGTAATTGAATCAGGCACATCCACATTTGGAAGTTCCCCTGCATTTACCGCCTTTGCAAGACCTAGATAGGCTCCCGATCCGCTTATGGTCAATGTACCCGCTGTTTCATCATACATATAAGAGGCCGAAGCTGAACCATCATGGGGAGCAACCGGAGCACCACAAGCATCGGCAGCACCTCCGCTTTGCCATCCTTCAATCCATGTATCATCTCCGAGTACGTTCATAAAGCTTCCATCAGCA
>JBFOLQ010000574.1:0-6823 GCA_040830145.1 Flavobacteriaceae bacterium
AAAGCATTTCCAATGTCAAAAGAAACTACGCTTCCAAGAAATACAAAGTTTCATCTTCAAATGCGGCCCAAGCTTCTGTTAAGGTTGACCAAAAATATGAGAAGATAGCGGAGATAAACACCAAGTCAACAGAATTTGATGATGAGGAAAAGCAGGCAAGGGAACAGGTTGACAGGTACAACGCATTGATTCAATTTGAGCAAAAAAGTGGAAATAAGGGGTATCGAAAACTAAATCTCTTAATTGGTGTTCCTCCTGAAAATTTCGACAGTCTTTACAATGACCTAATTCATATTGGCAAGGTCCAGGCCAAACAAATAACGAAAAAAGATAAAACAAATGAATACAAGGAGCTAAATGCCAAAAAAGCCTCTTTGGAAAAAATCAGAAATTCATTGATTGAGCTTAAAACGAAAGGGGGAAAGATTGAAGAATACATGCAATTGGAAAATAGAATCTTGGAAATTGAACAACAACTTCAAGAATTAGGGGTCAGTCTCGGGGATTTTGATGATGAGAATGAGTTCTGCACCGTGCAATTTTCCTTGCAGGAAGGAAAAGAAATCAAAATTAGTTTTATCCATAGGGTAAAAGTGGCATTGGAATGGACCATAAAATTCTATTTAAGAATCATGGCAATCCTATTCTTTTTAGTAGGATTGGCATACTTTATATTGCTTACCATGGATAAGTTGAAAGTAATTGAACGAATAGTGAACAGAAAGGAATAAGTCCCGTGTTCAAAAGTATATGCATAGTCCAAGTATTTTGAAAGAGGCCATCTAACCCCAGACACATGGAAAAATACAGCATCCAAATTGAAGATACCACCATGGAGGTCCATTGCACTGAAGTGGAACACATGGATATGGTGGCGTTGGGCGGGACCGCCTATCATGTCATTCACGAAACCCGTGGTTACACTGTGGAAGTTCTCCCAGGCAGTGACCCCAAAAACCCCTGTGTTATTGTAAATGGGAACCGTTATACGGTTAACATTCAAGATGCCCACGACCTGTTGGTAAAACAAATGGGACTGGGGACTGGCACGGCCCAAAAAATCAACGATATCAAGGCCCCTATGCCCGGATTGATCCTTGAAATCAATGCCACTCCCGGTCAGGAAATCAAAAAGGACGATCAACTGCTCATATTATCGGCCATGAAAATGGAAAACATGATATTGGCCCCAGGGGATGGCATTGTAAAATCAGTGTTGGCCAAGGAGGGTGAAGCCGTGGAAAAAGGGCAGGTCATCATAGCATTGGAATAATATCATATGGAAAAAATACTTGTAGCCAATCGCGGCGAAATTGCCTTGCGCATTATGGGAACAGCCCGTAAAATGGGCATACAAACCGTGGCCGTATATTCTGAGGCGGATCGCCATGCCCCCCATGTTAAATTTGCCGATGAGGCTGTATTTCTGGGTGCCGCCCCGTCTTCTGAGTCCTATCTGTCCATGGACAAGATCATCACCGCGGCCAAGGACACCAATGCAACCGGTATTCATCCGGGGTATGGTTTTTTGAGTGAAAATGCCGCGTTTGCCAAAAAGGTGGTCAGCAACGATATTATTTTCATAGGCCCCAAGCCCCATGCCATAGAGGTCATGGGCAATAAGCTCGCCGCCAAGGAAGCCGTCAAGGCCTACGACATTCCCATGGTACCCGGAATTGACAAGGCCATTTCCAATGTGGAACAAGCCTTGGACATTGCCCAAAAAATTGGCTTTCCCATTTTGATAAAGGCTGCGGCAGGTGGTGGTGGCAAAGGTATGCGCATTGTTCACGAGGCCGCTGCCTTCAATGAGCAGATGCAACGAGCCATCAGTGAGGCCCAATCGGCCTTTGGTGACGGTTCGGTCTTTATAGAGAAATACATCGCCTCCCCAAGACATATAGAGATACAGGTCCTGGCCGACCATCATGGCAACATTGTGCATCTTTTTGAAAGGGAATGCAGCATACAAAGGCGCCACCAAAAAGTAGTGGAGGAAGCGCCCAGCGTTGTATTGAACGACGCACTAAGGACCAAAATGGGGGAAGCTGCCGTAAATGTTGCCAAGGCGTGCGATTATGTGGGGGCAGGTACCGTGGAATTTTTGTTGGACGAAACCAAGAACTTCTATTTTCTGGAGATGAATACCCGTCTACAAGTAGAGCATCCGGTCACTGAAATGATTTCAGGGATTGACTTGGTGGAACAGCAGATACGGGTCGCCAGAAATGAAGCGCTGACATTCACCCAAAAGGACCTCAACATAAAAGGGCATGCTGTGGAAGTACGGGTGTACGCCGAGGACCCCCTTACTGATTTTCTGCCCAGCATTGGTACCCTAACCACCTACATACGTCCAGAGGGACAAGGCATTCGTTTGGATGACGGTTTTGAGGAGGGCATGGAAATTCCCATCCATTATGATCCCATGATTGCCAAATTGATAACCTATGGGACATCCCGAAAGGAAGCCCTTCAAAAAATGGTCGCAGCCATTGATGGGTACCAGATAGAGGGCATTGCCACCACCTTGCCCTTCGGCAAATTCGTATGCCAGCACCCTGCCTTTGTCTCAGGGAATTTTGACACCCATTTTGTGAAAAAATATTGGTCCAAGGAACGCTATGGTGAACACCTTGCCGACGAACGGAAAATAGCGGCCATGGTAGCCCTTCAACACTATTCAAAAAACAAACGGAACGTTGCCGTGGGGGAAGAAGCCCACTCAAATTGGAAAGCCAATCGAAGCCATTGATCGGCCAACACAATTGATTTATATTGATTATGGGAAAAGAAGCACAAAAGGAGACCCTTTTTGAGAAGCTGGCAAAAGCTAGATTGGGGGGCGGCCAAGAGCGAATTGAAAAACAGCATTCCAAAGGAAAGCTGACAGCCCGGGAACGCATCCATTTTTTATTGGATGAAGGATCGTTTGAGGAACAGGGGATTTTGGTCACGCACCGAACCAAGGATTTTGGGATGGAAAACCACATCTACTACGGGGATGGGGTCGTGACCGGTTTTGGGACCATCAACAACCGAAAGGTCTGCGTCTTTGCCCAGGATTTTACGGTATTCGGGGGCGCCCTATCTGAGACCCATGCCGAAAAAATATGCAAAATCATGGATTTGGCCCTTAAAATAGGGGTGCCCATCATAGGCCTCAACGACAGTGGAGGTGCCCGTATACAGGAAGGGGTCAGGTCATTGGGGGGCTATGCCGATATCTTTTACCGCAACGTTACCTCCTCTGGAGTAGTACCCCAAATTTCCGCCATTATGGGCCCCTGCGCGGGTGGAGCCGTATACTCACCTGCCATCACCGATTTTACCCTTATGGTAGAAAATAGCAGCTATATGTTCGTGACAGGGCCCAATGTGGTCAAGACCGTCACCAATGAGGAGGTTACCGCTGAGGAATTGGGCGGGGCACATTCCCATGCTACCAAAAGTGGGGTCACCCATTTTACGGCTAGTAACGATGTAGATTGCATTCATCAAATAAAACGGCTCTTGGGGTATTTACCACAAAACTGTGAAGATCAACCCCCACATCGCCCTTTTCAATTAGGGGATGAGATTCGGGAGTCCTTGGAAGAAAGTGTTCCTGAAAACGCAAACCAACCCTATGATATGAAAAATGTCATATCTGGAATCTTGGATGCCGATAGCTTTTTTGAGGTCCATAAAGACTATGCCGAAAACATTGTGGTGGGGTTTGGAAGATTGGCGGGTCAAAGTGTTGGGATTGTGGCCAACCAACCCATGGTGCTCGCCGGTGTGTTAGATGTGGAAAGCTCTAAAAAGGGAGCCCGATTTACCCGTTTTTGCGACTGCTTCAATATTCCCTTATTGGTCTTGGTGGATGTCCCAGGATTTTTACCCGGAACCGATCAGGAATGGAACGGTATCATTACCAATGGGGCAAAACTGTTATATGCCCTAAGCGAGGCTACCGTGCCCAAAATATCGGTCATCACCCGAAAAGCCTATGGGGGGGCCTATGATGTAATGAACTCCAAGCATATTGGGGCCGATTTCAACTATGCCTGGCCCACGGCTGAAATTGCCGTCATGGGGGCCAAGGGTGCCAGTGAAATTATTTTTAAAAGGGAAATCCAGCGTGCCAAGGACCCCGAAAAGAAATTGGCAGAAAAAGAGCAGGAATATGCCACACTCTTCGCCAACCCATACAGCGCTGCACAAAGAGGGTATATCGATGAGGTAATTGAACCCAGGTACACTAGGGCAAAATTGATCAAATCCTTTTCCATATTGAAGAACAAGGTCGGCAACCTGCCCCGGAAAAAACATGGCAATATCCCTCTATAGATTTTAGAGCCTGTTTAAGAAGTAAGAATTTCGGCTTATACTAATTAAAATGTTTACTTGTTTCGTTAAACCACCATCCTCTGGATGGATAGTACCATCAGGTTGAGTGCCCCTTGACCGGAACAGGCAGGTTTGAACTGACACCGATACTATTTAAAAAATGAAATGACACCCCCGTCTTTTCCAATGTGCAACCTTAACACACCAAAGTTCTACGTATATTTAAACGGAGAATCTGAAAAAAGAAACCATCATGCGAAAAAAAATCCTTTGGGCCCTGTTAATCCTTTTTATCATCATTCAATTCTTTAGACCGGAAAAGAACGATTCAGGGGATGCCACCCACGATATTACCACCCAATACAATGTGCCCAATGATGTGGCCATGACCCTTAAGGTAGCCTGTAACGATTGTCACAGCAACACAACGCGCTACCCTTGGTACGCCAATGTACAGCCCGTAGCCTGGTGGTTGGACCACCATGTGACCGATGGCAAACGGCACCTGAACTTCTCTGAATTTACCAACCTGCCCCTAGCGGTGCAAAACCACAAGTTTGAGGAAACCATTGAAATGGTGGAGGAAGGTGAAATGCCACTCCCCTCGTACACCGCTTTTGGATTACACTCAGATGCCAACCTGACCGACGAACAAAAACAACGGCTTATCCAATGGGCCAAAAATCAAATGGCTTTTTTACAAAAGACCTACCCTGCAGATAGTCTGGTCTTGAAAAGGAGAAGGGCAAAATCGCATTGACAGGCCGCCTAAACGGGTCGTGCCCCATGCAACACAAGCGATTCTTGGTATACTTACGTATTGGATACGTCTTGGCCTGTTTCAAAAAACTCCCCAAAATGCCAAAGTATCCCAGAGGGGTCGTGCAAAAAGATTTCGCGCCCCCAATCCCATTTCTTGATTTTTGACAATCGCACCGAAGGGTATTTTTGAACCAGGCCCCGTGCCTCCAAATCCAAAAGACATCGCTCCACATCAGCCACTTCCAAAAAGAGCATGGAATTGTCAACCCAATCCCTTACATAATAATCCTGCAAATAAAAGGAAAGCCCATTGGGCCATGTAAAGAGTACCATATCCCCCGAAATGGGAACTTCTGTTAAACCCAAATCCCGATAGAATTGACGGGATAGTTCAAAGTCTTTGGCACCAACGAAAGTACGCAGGGATTTCGGGCCGTATTCCATGTGTTTAAAAGTTTACTTATTTGTGTGGGCATCAAAAATTGGTATGCCCATTTCATATCATCGTTTCCAAATACCCTCCATTCGCACAATTGAAAACTCCCTTACCTCCATTCCATCATGGGACATGTTGTCAATAGTCAATTGGGTATAGGGTTGGCTGGGGAAGACTTGCTCGGTCATCACATAGCGTCCCCCATTAATGAAAAGCTCCAAGGACGAACTATCCATAAAAATGGTCCCCTCCAATTCAGAACCCAGGGTCTCTGGCATGACCATATAATGCAAATACCCTCCGAAGGTCTTTTCAAACCCTGTCTTACCTGATGCTGTCCTGTCCAAAATCACCAACTTGGAAGTACTATCAAAAATAAGGTTCAATTGTTCTCCAAGAGCATTTGAAAACGTCAGTTTAAAATCCCTGTTCTTTGTGGTAAAGGATATCTTTGATTGGTTCAAGGCTTCATCAGCTACCGAAACAGTCCCTTGGGCAGGTATCTGTAGCTCCTTACCATCAACTGTTTCCGCAAGGTCATTGACCGCATTTACGGGGTAATTCCTTAGAAAGTATTCCCCATCCTTTTTCCCCAACGACAGTCTCCTGGGCAAGGTCATGGCACTGCGCCAAGTTTGGGTTGGGGTGTTGAGGGCATACCCCCAATTGCTCATCCACCCAATAAATACTCGTTCACCGTCCGGGGTATGGTTATAGGTAACTCCGGCATAATTATCAGCGCCCCAATCCAGCCACTTGATTTCCTCTTGATCTGTAGTAAAGGTACTTCCGTCAAAATCCCCTACAAAATACTGGGTGCCACTTCCCCCGTTGGGCCCTCCCGTTCCTATACTAATGATCAATACCCATTTTTCACCCTGGTTTCCTTCCACCTTTAATGGAAAGAGGTCAGGACATTCCCAAACACCTCCGTGGGCCCCATGGTCCCTGCCAAACTCACTGACCTTTGTCCATTGAATTAAATCTTGGGAACGATAAAACTTCACGTGGTCACCAGCCACCAGGGCCATAATCCAACGTTGGGTCCCCTCGTGCCAAAATACCTTGGGATCCCTAAAATCCTTTAAATCCGTATTGTCAATGATAGGGTTTCCGGGATACTTCGTCCAGGTCACCCCGTTATCCAAACTATAGGCCAGTCCCTGCTTTTGGGTAGTGGTGCCCCCTTTCGTTTCCACATCCATCCTAAAGTAGGTGAAAAGGGCCACCAACGGTACTTTCCCATCTTTCCCCAGGCCCGAGGTATTGTTTTCATCTACCACTGCACTCCCT
>JBFOLQ010000575.1:0-2146 GCA_040830145.1 Flavobacteriaceae bacterium
AAGGCGGTCTTCCCGTTTCTTCACAATCTTCTGTAGAATGGAAATCAATACAATGGTCGCGGTAAGGTTGTCTATAATGGCCGATAGGATAAAGGCCAAGAACGCGAATATCCATAAGATCCGTTTCTTGCTCCGGGTCTTTATAAAGGTCTTGATGGTCGCAAAGCCATTGAAATAATCAATGATCTCCACAATGGTCATGGCCCCGAGCAAAAACACCAAGATCTCGGCCGTTTTCCCCAAATGGTGCAGCAAGGCCTCTTCCAAAAGGTGCATACGCCCTTCATGGGCCAGGGTATTGTACCCCTCGACCAAGGCATGTTTTCCCGAATCGAACCATGCGGTGAACCCATCAATCCCAAAGGCCATAAATGCCCACATAATGGCCATCATGGCCAAGGCGGGAATCAGTTTGTCGATCTTCAGGTTGTGCTCCAGGGTTATCAAGAGATATCCGAGGACAAAAATGATGATGAGAATGGTCTCCATAGTGTTCGGGTTGGTGGTTAATTAAATCATTATGTTGCTATAGGGTTGCCAAACTGGTTTGGTTCAAGATTACCATCCCAGATTTGGCTAATATATTTAAAATTGGTCTTTCCTGACATGGGGATGCCATTAAATATCATTTTATATGGTAATAGGGATTCAAGGAACCCTCATTACACACAAATCCGGTTAATCATTTTGTTATTGTATTCGCAATGAAAAGCCTAAATCATGTCTAAAAGATGAAAAATTAGCAGTATATTTGCCCAAATAGCAATAATATTTCACCAGATATGGATTTTTCCCTAACCGAAGAACAGTTGATGGTCCAACAGGCCGCCCGTGATTTTGCCCAGAACGAACTCTTACCCGGTGTGGTCGATCGGGACGATCATCAAAAATTCCCGACCGACCAGGTGCAAAAAATGGGGGAATTGGGCTTCTTGGGCATGATGGTGGACCCAGCGTATGGGGGCAGTGGCCTGGATACACTATCCTATGTGTTGGTCATGGAAGAACTGTCAAAGGTGGATGCCTCGTGTTCCGTCATTGTCTCGGTCAACAATTCCTTGGTATGCTGGGGGCTGGAAACCTTTGGCACGGAGGAACAAAAACAAAAATACCTGACCAAATTGGCCACGGGGGAGACCATAGGGGCCTTTTGCCTTTCGGAACCCGAAGCGGGCAGTGATGCCACTTCCCAGCGGACCACGGCCATTGATATGGGCGACCACTATATCTTGAACGGTACCAAAAACTGGATCACCAATGGAAATTCGGCCGGGGTGTACCTGGTCATTGCCCAGACCGATAGGGAAAAGGGACATAAGGGCATCAATGCCTTGATCGTGGAAAAGGGCATGGAAGGTTTTGAAGTGGGCCCCAAGGAAAATAAATTGGGCATTCGGGGCAGTGACACCCATTCCTTGATCTTTAATGATGTGAAGGTTCCTAAGGAAAACCGTATCGGAGATGATGGTTTTGGCTTCAAGTTTGCCATGAAGACCCTCTCCGGCGGACGTATTGGCATTGCGGCCCAGGCCTTGGGCATTGCGGCCGGGGCCTACGAACTGGCCCTTGCCTATTCCAAGGAGCGCAAGGCCTTTGGCACGGAAATCGCCAACCACCAGGCCATCGCCTTTAAATTGGCCGACATGCACACCAAGATACAGGCGGCCCGTCATTTGGTGTACAAGGCTGCCTGGGACAAGGACCAGGGCAACTCTTATGACCTCTCAGGGGCCATGGCCAAACTCTACGCCTCTGAAGTGGCCATGGAAACCGCTGTGGAAGCCGTACAGGTTCACGGTGGCAACGGTTATGTAAAGGAGTACCACGTGGAACGCCTTATGCGCGATGCCAAAATCACCCAAATCTACGAGGGGACTTCCGAAATACAGAAAATCGTCATTAGCCGGAGCATCTTAAAGGGATAATCCCGTATACCTTGCTAATCATGCGTCAATTGGAACGGAAGCGTGTATTGCACGCCGTTGTCCGTTACCAAAACGTATCCGTCCATATCCCCGTAACGAAGGGTATTATAATCCGTATCGGACAAGGCCCCGGTAAGTACCGTTGTGGGGTAGGTTAAGTAATTCCCAATCTCCACTTTATCCTGGAAAGGGGGCTCAACCACCACCTTGTCAATGCTAAC
>JBFOLQ010000576.1:0-2870 GCA_040830145.1 Flavobacteriaceae bacterium
AACATAAATATCTAAATGTCCATCATTATTGACATCAGCCACGGTGACCCCCGTGGACCACCCACCATCATATACCAGTCCGGCCGTTTCTGAAACATCCTTAAAACGGAAATCCCCCTGGTTCAGATATAGGCGGTCTTCCTCCATATTTCCAGCAAAATATAAATCCGGACGCCCATCATTGTTAAAATCCCCTACGCCCACACCGGCACCTCCATAAAAATTGGCATAGATTAGGATGTTGGCCTCAGGCGTGTCTTTAATGGTATTCTTAAAATGTATTCCGGTTTCCTTTGGGGGCAATAGCTCAAAAAGGGAAGTATGGTCCTGTGCACCCATATGGGCACATATGAGAGCGAACCAAAGGAATATGCCGATGTCACAAAATCTTTTCACCATTGCAAGTCTATTGGAAGTTTGTTCAAGGTAGGCTATTGCGGTGCATATACCAAAAATAGCAAAGGAGAGCTATAATCTCTCCTTTGCCACAAACAATAAAACCACTAACTCAACTATATCTAACTCAACTATTATTCAACATCCCACCATACGCGGGTCGTCAATTCGTCAGGGCCTTGTGCCGCCAGGGCAGCTTCGTAATTCTCTTTATTGTTGCTCTGCTCACTGGTAGAATAGGTCAATCGTCTTGGAATGGTACCATTGGTCACATTTCCAGGATAATTTACAGCTACCAAAACGGGATAGCCGGTCCTTCTCCAATTGGCAAAGGCTTCATACTCATTTAAAAAGGTGGCTGCCCAGTACTGGGTATTGATCTGTTCCAAGGCATTGGCCGGATCAAAAGGTTTTGCCACAAGGTATGCATCAATGGCTGCATCATCGATGGCAGCGGCAGCCCCATATATCTCAAGCATTTTCATGGCCGCCCTAACACCTGCCTCATAATGGGGTGCAGGGTCACCTCCTGCCAGTCCCCATCTTTCAGCTGCTTCCGCCAACATAAATGCAACCTCTGCATAGGTTTGGAAGAACATGGGAGCATCTTCACCTGTTATAATAGAGCGATTGGGCTCTGCATACAAATCGGTATTCTCCTCTCCTGTAGCATCCATGAGCAATTGTGAATCCAATCCATTGGGAAGTCCCTTAAGGTCGGCAGCAGCAGTACTGCCATCGCTCCTTCTTGCCGCCAAAATAGGCAATCGGGGATCATCCTGTAGAAAATCAATAAAGGTCTTGCTCATACGCATATTGCCATCCGCTGAGAACACCTCCCCATTTCCATTTTTGTTGATGCCTTCGGGGCCTGGTGTATGCTGAACATAGGCGATATCATCATTGGATTCCATGACACCTCCTGCAATGGCCTTGGTAGCCCAGCTTTGCGCGGCGGCGGCATCAACCTTGATCAAACGAAGTCCCAAGCGCAACATGAGGGAATTGGCCAATTTTTTCCACTTGGCCAAATCGCCTCCGTAATAAAGATCAGCGCTTCCAAACTCTGAGGTACCTGAACCTAGTGCTGCCGCCGACTCTTCCAATTCCTTGAGCATATCGGCATAGATGTCGCTTTGTCTATCATACTTGGGCTTCAATATGCCCCCAATCACAGCTTGACCAGCCTCGCTATAGGGTACATCACCGTATAAATCAGTCAATCTATGGTAAATGAGTACGCGTTGGATTCGGGTGATGGCCTTCATCTCCTCGGGTGCTCCTTCCTCATCCAATTGTACCAACATATCCTCAACGGTCTTCACGGCATTGCCATAAATACGATCAATCATAGAGGAAGCGTATCCTTGGTTCAACGTATACTTATCCCCAGTCCAATAGCCCGCCGTTGAAGCGAAATGCTGCATCATGGTGGAACAATAGATCAAATTGGCCCGCCAGTTCTCATACCGTTCTCCTGAGGTAAACAATTGGGTCGCCGTTAATTTGGTATCAACTCCCACCTGGGTAGGCTTGGTGGGGTTTACGTTCAGGTCATCAAAGCCCTTGTCACAAGCCAAGGTTACGAGGGCCGCCATTACTATATAAACTATTTTTTTCATAATAATCTTTATTAAAACTTAGCTGTTAGACTTAAACCATAGTTTCTCGAGGAGGGAACCCCGTAATATTCCAATCCTTGGGCATTACCCGTATTGTAAGCACTCTCGGGATCTATATTATCCACTTGTCTCATGAGGAAAAACAAATTGGAGCCTATCAGGGATACATTGACATTGGTCAAAAATGTCTTATCCAAAATGGTGCTGGGCAGACTATACCCTATGCTCAACTGTCTGAAATTGATAAAGTCACTATCCTCCACAAATTGCTCGGCAATATCATTGATACGTCCGTAGTAGGTCTGTAGGTTTTCTGGGTCCACCGTAGTGGTAAAGGGTTGTCCTGTGGCCGCATCAATACCTGAAACGCTCAAACCGTTCTCCCTACCTTCCAAGGTAGCCTTATGAAGTCCGTTCCCATAGGCCACGGTATTGGTACCTGAGAATATCTGTCCCCCAAACTTGCCATCTATCAAAAAGGTCAACGATAGATTCTTATAGGTAAAGGTGTTGGTCCATCCCATGGTCCATGGTGGAACCCCTTCTCCCAAAATCTTACGTTCTCCCCTCTGGGCCAAGGGAACTCCGTCCCCGTCAATATCATACACAATATTGCCATTGTCATCCCGCACATAGGACACTCCAAAGAGGGTGCCGTACGCCTCGCCCACAATGTGGCTTACTTCAATATTTCGTGTTCTTGGTGATCCCAGGTTAATTTGGCCATCCTCATCATTGGTAGCTATAACCCGTCCTTCGTTAAAGGCTCCATTAAAGGACGTAGTCCATGAAAACTCTTGGGAACGAAATGGCGTTACTGAAAGCAACCACTCAACCCCTTTGTTCTCAATC
>JBFOLQ010000577.1:0-8347 GCA_040830145.1 Flavobacteriaceae bacterium
CCATACCGGACGTACCATATTGGTAAATGAGATTATTGCTCCCCCGTTGTTTCATTAGTAGGGCTGTGTTTTTGGCCGTTATGTTGAGTAAATTGGAATTGTTGCTCCCATATTGTTCCAGAATTACGGCTCCAGAATTTGAATGAAGATTATGGTAAACGGTATTGCGATCCCCAATTTGGTCTATGTGTACCAAATTGATGTCTTGGGAATGATATTGGGCTCCATCGCCCAATTGGCCAATAAGTATGGGCAAACCATCAGTGGACCCCAAAACGTCGGTGATTTTATTTTGTGATTCTTCCTCAATGATTCCCTGGGCAATCCCGCCTTGAGCCAAAAGAAAAAAATAAGGGATTGCCAATAATAGTGTCTTTCTCATTTAAAAAAGTTTTAAAGTGGGGCAATAAATTGCCCCACTTTTATTTCTTGGGCACTACACCACAAAGTAAGCGGAGGTGATATGGGCCTCCACCAAGAGGTGCTATAACACCCTTTAATTTGATTGGGTCACGACAATGGAATTGCCATTACCAACTTGGCTTTCAGATGAAAACAGAAAAGACCCTGTTTGCGTAATGGTCGCTGAGTTATTGCTGCCATTTTGGAAGAGGTCACTATAGTTTCCTAGGCCATTTTGGTTCACGGTGGCTGAATTATTGTTTCCACCCAATTGTGAAATGTAGCTTTCGTTCAAGATTCCGGTTTGTCCTACCATGACCATACCCTTATTTCCTCCCTGGAAAACCTGGCTATAATTTTTAAAACCTGTTTGGTCAACAGTGGCTGAATTCTTGTTTCCTGACTGTATTATATCGCTGCCTCCAATAAGAAAAGGACCTGTCCAGTTGCGTCTGTTCTGCATCACGGTGGCCGAATTGCCGTTACCAGATTGGTCCACATAATTGTCATTGATTCCTATTTGATCAATGTTCGCCGTATTGCGACTTCCGCCTTGATATACCTCGCTTACGTTCCCAGCGGTTACCAAGCCTACCCATCCATCTTGGACAACCGTAGCCGAATTACCATTTCCTCCCTGTTCCACATAGCTCGTATCAAAACTACCGTCCACTTGCGTTATCATGGCTTCGTTATTATTCCCGGTCTGGTCAACATAGTTGTAATTGGCAAATCCTGCTTGATCCACATTGGCTGAATTACGGTCCCCATCCTGATATATTTCGCTGTCGGCAAACACTCCCCTTTGCTCCACATTCGCGTAGTTTCGATTTCCGCTCTGATCGATTATACTTAAGGAAGCATTTCCATCTTGAAAGGTCCAGGCTTCATTGTGGTTACCACTTTGATCTACATAAATTTCCCCTGTTATATTTCCATTCCACTGCTCAACATCAGCAAAATTGCCGTTGCCTGATTGGTCAACATCCATAAAATCATACGATCCATCCTGGTCAAGAATGGCCGTGTTATTGTTTCCTGTAACGTTTACAAATGCTAGGTTTTCTGCCGCGTTAAAATGTTGTCTTACTTCTGCGTAATTGCCATCGGCCCTACCGGAACCTCCTTTGTCCCCTATCTTTACAAATCCTTCATTTTGATCACCATGTTGCTCTATCCAAACCCCATTTCTACTTCCGAAGATGTCAACCGCACGAGGCGTACTAAAGCTGGTATTCCCCGAATTGGGTCCTGCATTATTATTACTTCCGGTCTGGTCAACATCCACATCGTTTTTGGATCCGTTGATCTTAACGGTAGCATTGTTGCTTTCACCCCCCCTTTGATAAATATCGACTGAATTACCGTTTGAAGATGGTCCTTTGATTCTAACAATGGAATTTTCCATGTCACCATCTTGATCTACATCGGTAGTATTGTTGTTTCCCTTGACATCAATTTCAGAAACAACATTCCCTACCTGTGATACATTTGCTGAGTTCCCATTGCCATTTTGATTGACAGTACTGACTTGGCCATAGGCCATGGTACCCCCCGCTATGGCTAGCGCGCAAAAAATTAACTTCCTCATGATTTAAAAAGTATTGATTAATAATAAATGTTACACAACCACAGATGCTTAGGCATAAAGGGGGAGTCATTAGGGCCATTACCAAATAAGGTACTGACCAATACATCAAATACGGGGAAACCGATACTTAAAATTGGGGGAAATCAATAATTCAGGGGATTTGGTTTTCACACCAAAAAAGGGGGAAGAAATATGTTGAGTGAGCTTGAGGATTTTTACGATAGTGCCCTTTAAAAGACCTATCATAAATTCACAGTGAAGGTCCCTTATATGTTAAATTGATTTGAAAAAAATCCGATGAAATACTCATTTTTTCGTTTAAATGCATGCTGTGTAAGATTAATCTTTACTTAATTTTCACTTTACATTTTAACGACATTCAAAGGTTTTGAGATTTGATCAAATCAAAAACAAAGTTCACAAATGCCCCACCCCACTTTACATAAATCAACACAAATGAAAGGTTAAAAATAAAAGCACCCAAGAAATATGTTGACGATGCCCATAAAATTGTGTATCCGGTCAATTTTTGATTACGGACTGTAATCCGATGCCCCAAAATATTGCGCACCAAATGGGGGCAAACAAGGATTCAATGGGATTCGTGACCCCCAAGGTTCCTATGGAACCGTCCCATCACAATTCACTACGTGGCGAACAATAATTCCCGGTATTTGGCCAAGGGCCATATCCTATCATCCACCAGTCGTTCCAATCGGTCACCATGATGGCGTATCGCATCAAAACACGGTTTCACTTGTGTGCAATATGCGCGGGCCTTCTTTTCAATGTCGGTTAGGGCGTTGGCTTTTTTACGGGCCTCGACCATGGCATCCGTCTCTTTTTTCAAGGCCGACAAGTGATGGGAAATCTGTTGGGCAATTCCTATTTGGGCAGTGGCCAGTTCTCGGTGTTCTGGCCCAAAAACGGTTTTTAACCCTGCCACATTTTGAATCAAGGCATTCTGATAATCAACGGTGGCCGGAATAATATGATTATAGACCAGTTCATCATATACCCGCCCTTCAATCTGCAGGTTCATTACGTAGGTTTCCAGTTCCACATCATAGCGTGCCCGCATTTCCACCTCGCTCATGACCTCCATTTCACCAAATAGGGATAGGCTCTCTTGGGCAATAAGAACCTTTAAGGCCTCAGGAGTGGTCCTATTGTTGCTCAACCCCCTTTTTTTAGCCTCTTTTTCCCATTCCTTACTATATCCATCCCCATCAAATCGGATATCTTTTGAAGTCTTGATATATTCCCTGAGCACATTGAAGACAGCTTCGTCTTTCTTTAGGCTCTTTTTGTCTATCAAGATATCCACCTCTTTTTTAAAGGCCCTCAGTTGCTTGGCCACTATGGTATTGAGTACCGTCATTGGCTTCGCACAATTGGTCTTGGCACCCACTCCCCGCATTTCAAATTTATTTCCGGTAAACGCAAAGGGCGAGGTTCGGTTGCGGTCCGTATTGTCCAGTAGGATTTCTGGGATCTTTCCCACCACGTTTAAGTTTAGTGCGGTCTTTTCCTCAGGGGATAGTTTCCCTTTGGAAACCCCCTCCAGTTCATCCAGAACCTGGGAAAGTTGGGATCCCACAAAGACAGACATAATAGCGGGCGGTGCCTCATTGGCACCCAATCTATGGTCATTGCTCGCCGATGCAATGGACGAACGCAACAACTCCTCATAGGTATCCACTGCCTTGATGGTATTTATAAAAAAGGTCAGAAACTGCAAGTTCTTCATGGGTGTGGATCCCGGGCTTAGGAGATTGACCCCTGTATCGGTACAAAGGGACCAGTTGTTGTGCTTTCCCGAGCCATTGATTCCCTCAAAAGGCTTTTCATGGAACAGTACCTTAAAATGATGTCTATCGGCCACCTTCTCCATCACGTCCATCAACAACAGGTTATGGTCCACGGCCAGATTGGCTTCCTCAAAAACAGGGGCCAATTCAAACTGATTGGGGGCCACTTCATTGTGACGGGTCTTCACGGGAATGCCCAAAAGGGTACATTCCCTTTCCAAATCCCTCATAAACGTCAGTACCCTACTGGGAATCACTCCAAAATAATGATCATCCAATTGCTGACCCTTGGCGGCATTATGCCCAATCAAGGTACGCCCAGTAAGGACAATATCGGGGCGGGATTGGGCCAAGGCCTTATCAATCAAAAAATATTCTTGCTCCCATCCAAGGGTGGCATTGACCTTACGAACGGTCTTGTCAAAATATTGGGCTACATGGGTAGCCGCCTCATCAATGGCATGCAATGCCCTTAAAAGAGGAGCTTTGTTGTCCAGTGCCTCGCCTGTATACGAGACAAAAATGGTGGGAATGCAGAGTGTACTCCCGTAGATAAAGGCTGGGGATGTTGGGTCCCAAGCAGTATAACCCCGCGCCTCAAAGGTATTGCGAATACCCCCGCTTGGAAAACTTGAGGCATCCGGTTCCTGTTGCACCAATTGGTGTCCCCCAAACTTCTCCAGGGGCCTCCCGTCTGGCAGAAGGTCAAAAAAAGCATCGTGCTTTTCGGCCGTGGCCCCCGTTAGGGGCTGAAACCAATGTGTATAGTGGGTGGCCCCCATTGAAATGGCCCACCCCTTCATGGCCTCAGCGACTTGGTCCGCCATATTTCTATTGATCTTATTCCCAGAAAAAATGGCGTCCTGTACACTTTTTAAGGCATCCTTGGTGAGGTACTGAAGCATGCGTTCCCCATTGAAGACATTCTTTGCAAAATATGCTGAACGTCTGTCTTTCTCCCCTCCTATTTGTACCTGTGTACGATTGTAGTTTTCCGTCAGGGCCCAAAATCGATTGTTCTCCATAATAACATGTTCGTCAGGACAAAAATACAATTGTCAAATCAATACTTATGTAATATATATAATTAATTTTACTCAAAATACCCCCAAAATTATAGGGGTCTTCGAAAAAAACTGCACAATTATCTATTTTTACCCCCTAAAAAACATAAGGTATAGTTAAAAATTATATTTTTGGCCATCCTAATTTCAAAGAATCAAACAATAGTAAATTATGAGCAAGGCAAAACTAGAGTACATATGGCTTGATGGCCATAAGCCTACCCAAAACATGAGAAGTAAGACCAAGATTGAGGATGACTTCAGTGGCAAGCTGGAGGATTGTGACATTTGGTCCTTTGACGGGTCGTCCACTGAACAGGCTGAGGGTGGTTCTTCGGACTGTCTTCTAAAGCCCGTTGCCATTTTTCCAGACCCTACCAGGGACAACGGCTATCTGGTTATGTGTGAGGTATTGAATGCGGATGGAACGGCCCATGAATCAAATGCCAGAGCGGCCATAGACGATGATGACAATGATTTTTGGTTTGGTTTTGAGCAGGAATATTTCTTGATGGACACCAAAACCGATCTTCCCCTTGGATTCCCCCGTGGTGGGTTTCCGGGACCACAGGGAAAATACTATTGCTCCGTTGGGGGTAGGTATACCTGGGGACGGGAGTTTGTGGAGGAACATATGGACCTATGCATGAAGGCCGGACTCAACATTGAAGGTATCAACCAAGAGGTGGCCCCAGGGCAATGGGAGTTCCAGATTTTTGCCAAGGGTGCTAAAAAAGCTGGGGACGAGATTTGGGTAGCCCGCTATATGCTGGACCGTTTGACTGAAAAGTACAATTACTATATTGAATACCATCCAAAACCCATAAAAGGGGACTGGAACGGTAGTGGTATGCATGCCAATTTCTCCAATACCACCCTAAGGACTTGTGGATCTAAGGAAATCTATGAAAAAATATGTGAGGCCTTTAGACCTGTGGCCAAGGAGCATATAGATGTGTACGGTGCCTATAATGATGAACGCCTTACCGGATTGCATGAAACGGCTTCCATCAAGGACTTTAGTTATGGTGTTTCTGATAGGGGTGCTTCCATACGGATACCGATCATTACCGTTGAAAAAGGATGGAAAGGCTGGTTGGAAGATAGAAGACCTGCCTCCAATGGTGATCCCTATAAGATTGCGGGAAGAATCATCCAAACCGTTAAATCAGCCGACGTAGACTGATATCTTTAAAATTGTTGTTATGTTAAAGCATCCAACATCAGGATGCTTTTTTATTGTAGGATAAAACAAACAAATAAGAAATAGGTCGCGAGCAGTATCAGTCCATCCCACCGACCCAAACGAAGGCCTTTGGGGAGGAACACAAGGGGCAAAACCAAAAATGATATGCCCAACATACAGAAAATGTCATTGGTCAACAGGCCATCATCCATTACGGCAATGGGGGTAACGATGGAAGTAATGCCCAATACCGCACAAATGTTGAAAATATTGGACCCGATCAGATTGCCCAACGAAATGGCCTTTTCTTTCTTGAGCACGGCAATAATGGATGCGGCCAGCTCTGGGATACTGGTACCTACCGATACCACGGTGATACCAATGACCCTCTCACTCACCCCAAAGGCCGAGGCCAATCCCACGGCTCCGTTGATCAATAATTCATATCCGCCCCAAAGGGCCACACCGCCCAATCCCAAAAAAAGCATTGTCTTATACAGCGGTAGCAGTTCATCATCTCCTGGAAGCTCATCCACCACCGCCTGTTTCTGAAATCGCAAGAGGTATATCAAGAAGAGGAAAAGCAAGGTGATTAAGATAATCCCCTCATATTTCAGCAGTCTACCATCAAATTGGATAAAGCCATAAAACAAAAAGGAGGTCAGCATCATCATGGGCCAATCCGTGAAATAGAAACTACGTCGTACTTGAATGGGACCCAATAAAATGGTTATAGCCAACACCAATCCCAAATTGGCAATATTAGATCCCACCACATTCCCCAGGGCCAAGTCAGGAAAACCGTCCAACGCAGCCTTGATACTCACAATGAGCTCTGGGGCCGAGGTAGCGAAAGATACCACGGTCATTCCCACAACGATTTTGGGAATGCTCAACCGAAGGGACAGGGCCACGGCCGATTTTAGGAGCCAATTGCCGCCAGCTATCAAAAGAACTAGGCCCAAGAGTATAAAAAGCGTGTTTTGCATATGCGGTAGGCTATCGCAAATATAGAAGAACCTTTTTTACCGAGGTATATTGTAAGCCTACGGAAAAACTTAATTTATAGTTAAAAAACTATTTTTTTAGTTGTATAACTATTTTTTTAGTTTTATGTTTGCTTCAAATTCACAAAATGCAAAAGCTTACGAACAAGGAAGAGGAGGTCATGAAAATCCTGTGGAAACTGAAGAAGGCCTTTGTAAAGGAGGTTCTTTCGGAAATGGATGGATCCCCGCACTACAATACCCTGTCCACGATTATCAGAAACTTGGAAGAAAAAGGGTATCTCGCCCATGAGGCCTTTGGAAATACCCATAGGTACCATCCCATCATTACCCGGGAAGCCTATAGAAAACAGTTCATTAATCGCTCTATTATGGATTTTTATGATAATTCATACAAGAACTTGGTCTCATTTTTTGCCAAGGAGGAAAAGATTTCGGTTGAAGAGCTCAAGGAAATCATTGACCTTATTGAAAAGAATAAGTAATGGAACCGTTTTTTGTACATCTGATCAAATCATCCGCTGTTCTTCTATTGTTTTTGGGCAGCTACCATTTTTTCCTCAAAGGGGAAACCCTCTTCAACAGCAATCGTTGGTTCTTGTTAGTGGGACTTATGAGCTCCCTTATTGCTCCCTTTATTACCATAACCAAGACCGTATGGGTCCCTTTGCCCCCTGAAACCTCCGTTGAGCCATTGTACGCATTTGCGGCAACTGCAGACCCTCAAACAGAGGTACACGTTGTGGAATCATTCAACTGGATACGTCTTTTGACCATCATCTATTTATCCGGGGTGGTCCTTTTTGGTATTCGATTGTTCTGGCAATTATATCAGATACGAAACATTAAAAAAAATAGTACCATTGAGCGCGAAGCACAATTTTACCATGCAAAGACCCATCAGCAAATTGCCCCCTTTTCATTCTTTAACTACATTTTTTATTATCCCTTTCAATTTAGTTCAAAAGAGTTAAATACGGTGCTTGACCATGAAAAGGTACATGTAAGCGAATACCATTCCTTGGATGTGATCATCATGGAGCTTTTCTTAGTCTTTATGTGGTTCAACCCTGCCACTTGGTACTACAAATTGGTCATCAAGCAAAACCTTGAGTTTTTGGCCGATTCAAAATCCCAAAAGGACTCCTCTGAAAGGAAATTTTATCAATACCTCATGTTAAAACAAACATTGGGTCCCAATTATGCATCCATCACAAATCCATTTTATAATTCATTGATCAAAAAACGAATAGTCATGTTAAACAAAAAACCCTCCAAAAAATTGA
>JBFOLQ010000578.1:0-2221 GCA_040830145.1 Flavobacteriaceae bacterium
GTCAAATTCCTCAGGGGTTATACTCTTGCGAATGAGTTTTCTCAGATTTTCACTTTCACCAAATGTCTTTTTCCCGGCAAAAAAGTTTTTGAAAATATTCCAATGGTTCATGGCAATGGTGTCCACACCATATTTTTTTTTGATGGTAAAGGGACAGTTGTTAAAAATACTGTGTTGGTCAACATTGGAATAGATGTCCTTGATTTTTTCGATTTTGTTGAGGGCCAAATGTGAAATCAATAGACTTCCTGTCGAGGTGCCAACGAAAATATCATAGTCATGGCGCAATTCTTCCAAAAGGTATTGGGCCACCCCTCCCGCAAAGGCTCCCTTGCTACCGCCCCCAGATATAACCATGGCTCTCATTCGTGTAGAAGTTTGGTATGGATATAACGATATTCTTCCTTATTTAGTTTCTTGGAAAGGAAGTTGATCTGACTTTTCATATCAGGACTTTCGATCAGTTGGCCCACGAGGTTTCGAGCGAACTTCCTGAATTGCCATGTGTGGTGTTCCGTGGCCATCAATAAATTGAGCAGCGCCACACTGTCGAAGGCTTGAATCTGGTGTAGAAGATCAATTGCCCCCATGCGAATCTCCCAGGAATATTTGGAATCGGTATACGATACAAGTTCTTGAAAGAACTCATTGGTCCGTTCGGGCTGGTACTCTGGGCTGAGCAGGGCCAATGCCAGCCACAGAAGACGAATATTCTTATTGGGTAGTCCTGATATATCGGCAGTCTTGTCCAAGTACTGGTCCCTATTTTCAGGATAGGCCAACCATACCTTAAAAAGCACCTGCTCTTGGGTGCGGTAACTGGGATTGGTGAGCAAGCCTTCGAATACCACTTTGAACCCCTCATTTGTTAGGTCCGCCACTGAGACTGCTGCCTGTTGTAGATGGATATCATCTGATAGTAGGGCATCCATTACTACTTCCTTTGGAACTTTTTGACCATACTTGCGTATTAAATGTTCTTTGAATTTGGAAGATGTGGCCTTGTCCCAAAAAGATTTCATAAGGGATTCCGATGGGGTGGCCGTTGCCAATTTTTCTTCCATTGAAAACCAGTTCCGCAAGGATTTGGATTTTTTGCCAAGCCATCCTTTCGCTTTGTCCCGTGGAAAACGGGATGAGACCAACCACTCTTGCCTGAAAGCGGAAAGGTCTTGTCCGGATACCGACGCCATTTCGGTCAAGAAATCTGGAATGGTCGCATTCCCGAACTGAAATTTACGTAGATATCGCTGTATCCCTTTTCTAAAAATGGTATCTCCCAGTTGTTCTTGCAATAGTGCCAGTGCCCATGCCCCTTTTTCATAGAACGTAAGACTACTGGCCTTGGGATCCAATAGACTTTCCCCGGTCCCTTCCTTGGTAAGGGCTAGCATGGTGTCATACATTTTCCAGTACATATGGTCCTCCCCAAAGATTTCGGCTTCGGCCAAAAGGGCGAAATAAGTGGCAAAACCTTCATGTAGCCAATGGTGACTGCCATTGACCTCCGTCACGAGATTGCCAAACCATTGGTGGGCCAGTTCGTGGGCGTTCACATTGACATAATTGTGGTCCACAAACCCGATGGAATCAATCATATAACCATCCGAGAACAGTGTACATCCCGTATTTTCCATACCTGCGTACAAAAAATCACGTACCGGGACCTGCTTGTAATTTTGCCAGGGATATGGAACCCCAATCTCTTTTTCCAGAAAATCAAAGATTCTTTTTGTAAACCGATAGGTGGGGCCCACCTTGAGACTATCGCCGGGATAGTAATACAGTTCTATAGGCACCCCGGAAGTGGAATGTATGACCTTTTTATTGTAATGGCCCATGGCAAAGGCCAAAAGATAGCTGCTCATAGGGGATTTCATCTCAAAAGCCTGATAGGCCCTTCCATTACGAATGCGCTCCCTTACGCGTTTGCCATTGGAAATGACCCTTGTATTGGAAGGGGGTATTAGGTGTAGGTTGAATTGTATCTTTTCGGTCATATCGTCAAAACTGGGCAACCAATGACTGGTGTATTTCCCCTGACCTTGGGTCCATATTTGTTCATTGCCCATTATGCCATCTTCCCAGCCCAAAAAATAGACAGTCTGTTTGGGGGTGGCCGTGTAATTCAGTTCCAATTGATGGGTTTTTCCTTTTTTGAAGGAATGATCAATAATGATTTTTCTTCGGGTATTTCTAAAGGACACTTTTTTTCCGTCCA
>JBFOLQ010000579.1:0-2554 GCA_040830145.1 Flavobacteriaceae bacterium
AAAGTGGAGACCTATTATCTAACCAACATAAATCTTGAACTGACCCAGCTACAGGTGAACGCGGAAAATACGGAGCTGGTGAACGGATACCTACAGCGGCTATCTGAACTGAATGATGAATATCTGATCTTGAATGGGGAATTGAACCAAATGGGCCCCAATGACCAGACCATATCCGCCCAAATCAAGAACCTACAACTACGACTACAGTTGTTATATAAATTGAAAGAGAAGTTAAACGAAATAAAATCAGCAAAAAATGATGAAGTTGAATCCCTTAGTATATAGTTTGTGCGTGGTTTTTGTACTATCGGCCCACAGTCGTAGTGCGGCGCAAGTACAGACCAAAACCTACCATGAGAGTTTTAAGGCCCATGAAGGGACCGTATTGGACATCAATACCAGTCATGTGGACATATCCTTTGAAACGTGGAACAGGCCCGAGATAGATATTGAGGCTACCATAGAATTAAAGGGGGCGACGGAAGAGGAGGCCGCCACCTATTTTGGGAACAGAGGCATTGAGATTTTGGGGAACAGTGAAAAGGTAAGCATTGTGACCGGTAGTGGCAATACATGGTCATTTGAACATTTGTCAGATAAGCTTTCCGAGTTGAACCAGCAACATTTTGAGTTTCCTGAAATGAACACATTTCTATGGGATATTCCCGAGTACCCTTTGGTCATTGAACATTTTGAGATGCCTCCGATGCCTCCGGCCCCGGAGTTGGAGTTTGATTTTCAGTCATTTAAAAAAGATGGGGATGCCTATCTGGAAAAATGGCAGAAGGAGTGTGAGGAAGTATATGGCAAAGAGTACAAGGGGAAAATGGAAGCATGGAGCAAGCAAATGGCCGAAAAAGTAAGGAAACGTGAAAAAGAAAGGGAAGAATGGGCGGAAAGAAGAAGTAAACAGATGCAGGAGCGTGCAGAACAACGTGCGGAACTAATGGCACAACGTGCCAAGGAAAGGGCACAGCGCCAACAGGAATTGGCAGAACGACAAGCACGGCGTATGAAAGATCGCCAGCATAGGCGGAGCTTCTATTTTTCTTCTGATGGGGGTGCGCGAAATTATGAGGTGAAGAAAAGCATCAAGATTAAGATGCCCAAGAATACCAAAGTCAAAATGAACGTTCGCCATGGAGAGGTAAAGCTGGCAGAAAATATAAGGAACCTAAAGGCCGACCTTTCATATGCGACCCTTTGGGCATCTACCATTGATGGGGACAAAACCTTGATAAAAGCCTCATACTCTCCCGTAAGTGTGGAAAATTGGCTGTATGGTAGGCTTGATACCAATTATTCAGACAATGTGGTCATGGAAGCCGTGCAAAACTTGGACCTGAACAGTACATTTTCACAGGTGACCATTGACAAATTGTTGAACAGGGCACAAATAGACAATCGTTTTGGACAAGTGGATATCCTCTCGGTATCCAACGATTTTAATGGATTGGAGATAGAATTACAAAATGCTGAGTTGCACGGTACCCTTCCCGTTTCCTTTGTGGTGGATTATACCGGTAAGGCATCGAAGTTCAGGTGCCCTTCAGATTGGTCGGTTGACAGGAAGAAGGAGGGGGGATTGATACTGATCAAAGCCCATGACAGGAAAGACAGCAAAAAGCCCATCACCATCAACTCAAGCTATAGTGAGGTGGTGTTGAATAATTAATGCGCCCCTTTCTTTAGCAGTTCCGGAAATTTCTTTTTAAACCGGTTCAGTCGGGGAATGGATACACTTTGCACATAGGGATTGTCCGGATTATTTTTTTCATAGTCTTGATGATAGTCCTCGGCCGTATGGAACTTGGTGAATTGGGTGATTTCCGTGACAATGGGACTACCGAAGACTTTTTGTGCGTTGAGTTCCTGAACGTAGGCCTCCAGAATTTTTTTCTCCGTTTCGTTTTTATAGAAGGCAATGGAGCGGTATTGAGGGCCCCGATCGGGACCTTGTCGATTCAAGGTGGTGGGGTCATGCGACCCAAAAAATACTTGCACCAGCTCCAAAAAGGAAATCTTCCCAGGGTCATAATAAATTTTTACCGCCTCGGCATGGGACGTCTTTCCACGGCCTACGGCCTCATAGGTGGGGTTGTCCTCAGTGCCACCTGCATATCCCGATATAACCTCCTTCACCCCTTTGACACTTTCGTAGATGGCCTCTACGCACCAAAAGCAGCCCCCAGCAAAATAAGCTGTATCGTATCCCGAAAGGTCTTGGTCGTTGACCGCCTGGAGAATTGTGGAGGGGGCGGCATCACCATTTTCGTGATGTGGGTTCTTCTCCTTTAAATTACATGAAAAAAGCCCAAAGGGTAAAAGTGCGAAAATAATTAGTTGGGATAACTTCATAAGGTTGATTTCTTGTGATACTTTGAGATGGCGGGTTGTAACATATACGATAATCAATACAACGCTCCCTAGTTGCTTTTGACCACACGTACGAAATCTTTTTGAGAACTTCATATTGGTCCAAAACAAAAAAGTTGCCTTGAAAAGGCAACTTAATGATTCTTTTCTAGAAAAGTTGTTAAACTTATTCCAA
>JBFOLQ010000580.1:0-2591 GCA_040830145.1 Flavobacteriaceae bacterium
GTGTGGTGATGGATTTGGAATGTATTATTTTTGGTAAGGAGACAAAAATATCCTCTGCGATGGGAATGGATCGTACCCCTTAAGATACGATTTATCCAATCCCCATCGTTTTTAAATAAAAACTCGTATGGAACGAAAAGAATTTATGCGCACATTGGGTGCGGGTGCGGCATTTGCCCTTACATTTCCCTGTTTGCATGGATGCTCCAAGGATGATACCGGGGGTGATGGGAATGTTCAGGTGCCCGAAGGGGTCGACTTTACTATAGACCTTACCTCCACAGAGGGGCAGAAATTGGCCAATAATGGGAGTTTTATTGTAAAAAGCCTTGTGGTAGTGGCACGGAATTTGGAGGGGAGATTTGTGGCTGCCAGTCAAGTTTGCAGCCACAGAAATTATGCGGAGGTAGAGTTTGTTGACCAGCAAGGGGGAATTTTTTATTGTGATGTCCATGGCTCGCGATTTGCCCAGAACGGAACCCCTTTGAACCAAGTGGACAGTGATGCGGCAAAGCCCCTGAAAATATTTAACACGGAACTCAATGGAGATATATTACGGGTTTTTGAGGCATAGCAAGAGGCATATGGGAGCATTGTTTTTGCTCTTTTCCTTTTTTGCCCATTCCCAGGATTGGAAAACTACCTACCAAGAAGCCTTACATACCGCTGAAAAAGGGAACAAGCCCTTGATACTCGTGTTCTCGGGTTCTGATTGGTGCGCTCCATGTATAAAATTGGACAGGCAGATATGGCAGTCTACAGATTTTAAGGACCATGCCCAAAAACATTATGTGTTGTACAAGGCTGATTTTCCGCGTAAAAAGGGGAACAGGGTATCACAGGAAGTAGCTAGGACAAACGCCCAGTTGGCAGAAAGGTTTAACCCAAGAGGTTATTTTCCACTCGTATTGGTCATGGGTCAAGACGAAAAGGTATTGGGAAGGTTTGATTATAAAAATGTTTCACCAACCGAGTATATTGAACTTCTTAATTCGGTGTTGAAGTGAAAATACTATTCTCCATTTTAACCATTCTATGTTGTATACCCGTTGCCCAAACAGCGGAGCAAGTGACGGTAACACGTACTTTGGGGTTAATGGGAAGCCGTTTTGAGATTACGGTAGTGGCACCCAATACGGAAATGGGCTATATCAATATTGAGGAGGCGGCAGCGGAAATCAAAAGAATAGAGAAAATGATATCGTCTTGGGATTCCCATTCCCAGACATCACAAATAAATACCAGTGCGGGATTGGAACCCGTTAAGGTAAGTCCTGAACTGTTCGCCTTGGTTGAGCGTTGCCTTCGTATTTCCCAAGTGACGGATGGGGCCTTTGATATAAGTTATGCGTCCATGGACCGCATTTGGAAGTTTGACGGTAGTATGCAGCACCTTCCCACCAAAAAAGAGGTTGAGGAATCCATTTCCAGGATTGGGTATCAGAATATTGTATTGGACAAGGAACAGCAGACCGTTTTTTTGAAAAAAAAGGGAATGCGCATTGGTTTTGGGGCCATTGGTAAGGGATATGCGGCTGATAAGGCCAAATCCCTGCTCATTTCAAAAGGGGTGAAATCAGGTATTATCAACGCATCTGGTGACCTTACGACTTGGGGCACTAAGCTCAATGGGGATAAATGGATGGTGGGCATTGCCAATCCATTGCGCAAGGACAAGGTATTTTCTTGGTTGCCCATCGTGGAGTCCTCTGTAGCTACTTCAGGTAGCTATGAAAAGTATGTGGAACTGAATGGAAAAAAATATTCGCATATCATTGACCCCAGAACTGGATATCCCGTTTCAGGTATCCAAAGTGTCTCTGTATTTGCCAAGGAAGCTGAAATGTGCGACGCCTTGGCCACCGCCGTCTTTATTATGGGAAGGGAAACGGGCATTGGCCTCATTGAGCAACTCGGAGGGGTAGAGGTTATTGTTGTTGATGATAACAACAAAATCCATAAAAGTAAGGGAATCACCTTTCAGTCTTATTGAAGTGGTGTAAACTTTTTCAAATTAGCTAAGCCCGCCCGTACCGAACTGTACGTTCGGGCGGGAAATTACTGTTTTGCACCCATATCTCACCTTTTTCTTGCTCCGTAGCCCAGCTATGCAGCTCAAAAAAGTATTCATCTGGGCGCAAAATGGTTAATTTCGCTTCAATCCAAAAAGATTGAACCACTTCATTGATAAAATAAGTAAATTGCCATATGCGCTATTGGATGGTCTTAGGGATGTTTTTGGTATTGATGACCTCTTGTACCGTGGTCAGGGAATATGAAAAAGTGCATCTCAATGATGAAGAAATGCGGTTATTGGCCCGAAAATGCGAGACTTTCGAAACCAACTTTCAAGTTTATAGGGAAGGGGCCTCAGGGGTCAATGGTGGAAAATCAGGTGGAGGATGTGGATGTAATTAGGTGAGGACCAATTTTTACAAGCGAAGCGCGGTAAAAATTGATGTCCGAACTTACCCTGAGTGAAATCGAAGGGTCTGTTCAATGGCCGCCAAGGATTTGTAAAGAAGCAGTGTGCGGTAAAAATTGATGTCCGAACTTACCCTGAGCGAAGTCAAAGGGTCCGTTAAATGGAA
>JBFOLQ010000581.1:0-4436 GCA_040830145.1 Flavobacteriaceae bacterium
AAATAGGAGGCCTCTTCCGGGCTAAGGTGTTTGGACGCCCCCACTTCCTTCAACCGCTGTTGCAACCGCTCCTCGGGAATGGGATGTTTCTTTACCTTTATATCCAATAGCTTCCGGTCCAGGATTCGGCCGCAAAGTTCCGAGAGCACTTTATCAGCATGGTTTCTCCATTGTTTTATGGCCGAAAGTACGTCCACATCATCCAATAGGGAAAATACGTGTAAGGTGTCGCGGTCAAAGTTTTCCTTAGAAATTCTGTTGGTAAGGAAAAAACGCAGCGGTTCACTACAGGGCAAGGGCGTGCCATGGGCCATCAACTCCTTGGCCCTTCTCAACGTATTGATCAACAATGCCTCCGCGACCAAGCCCGTTTTGTGTAGGTATACCTGCCAATACATAAAACGGCGGGCCATCAAAAATTTCTCCACGGAATAAATGCCTTTTTCCTCCACTACCAATTCCCCATCCCGAACGTTCAACATACTGATGAGCCTGTCCGCATTGATATTCCCTTCAGAGACCCCTGTATAAAAACTATCCCGTTTCAGGTAATCAAGTCGGTCCATATCCAGCTGGCTTGATACCAATTGATTGAGGAACCGTTTGGGATATTGTCCCTTAAAAATGGCCAGGGCCATATTGAGGTCTCCATCAAAGGTATGGTTCAATGCCTCCATAAAAAGCAGGGAAATATGCTCATGGGGCACATTCTCCACCAAGCTGTGTTCCATGGCGTGGGAAAACGGACCGTGTCCTATATCGTGCATTAAGATAGCGGCCAGGGCCGCGACCTCCTCTGCCTCACTTATGGCGACCTTTTTGGTCCTTAGTGTGGCCAAGGCCTTTTGCATAAGATACATGCTTCCCAAGGCATGGTGAAACCGGGTATGTTGGGCCCCGGGATACACCAAATGCGACAACCCCATTTGTGAGATCCTTCGCAACCGCTGAAAAAAGGGATGTTCAACCAAACCGAACAAAAGTGCATTGGGGATTCCAATAAATCCGTAGATTGGATCGTTGAATAAAGTGGGTTTGGTGGGTGAAGCCAATCGCGTACTGTTCTATTGTGCCCAAAGGTAGGCGTTTTGATGGTTAGATGAATAACTGATAGTGGAAAATTGAAAATGGAAAGCGGAAAATGGAAAGTGGAAAGTGGAAAATTGTCAGTGGGAAGCTGGACATATGACAATGAAAAGTTGAAAATGGAGAATTGAAAATGAAAAATGGAGAGTTGAAAATGAAAAATGGAGAATTGAAAATGAATTACAGGCCACGCTTGCCCTGAGCGGTCCGCATTGAGCGGCCTGCACTGAGCAAAGTCGAAGTGAGTTGAAATGAGTCGAAGGGAACAACCAGCAACCGGCAACCGACACCCTATTCAAAAGAGTCGTATTTTTCGAAATCGGAAGCATCCGTTAATTGAGCAAAATTTATATACGTGAACAATATCAAGATTTTATGGGTCGACGATGAAGTTGACTTGTTAAAGCCACACATTATTTTTTTAGAGGGAAAAAATTACGAGGTCACTACTTGTCGCAGTGGTCAGGAAGCCCTAGAGGAACTCCATAGGGAACGAACGGATATTGTTTTTCTGGATGAGAACATGCCGGGCATCTCCGGGCTGGAGACCCTTAATGAGATCAAGGCGATAGATGCTTCCATTCCGGTGGTCATGATCACGAAAAGTGAGGAAGAGTCCATCATGGAGGAGGCCATAGGCTCCAAGATTGCGGACTACCTAATCAAGCCTGTAAACCCCCATCAAATATTGCTCTCCCTTAAAAAGAACCTGGACCACTCCCGCTTGGTATCGGAGCGTACCACCGTAGGGTATCAGCAAGAGTTTCGCAAAATTGCCATCGACCTCTCCATGGTGAACAGTTGGGAAGAATGGATATACCTTTACAAAAAACTGATATATTGGGAATTGCGCTTGGATGAGATTGAGGATAACAGCATGTTTGAAATCCTGGAATCACAAAAGGCCGAGGCCAATACCCAGTTCGGAAAATTTATAGACAAACGTTACCCTGATTGGTTTGGTGATCCAGATGCCCCGGTCATGTCACACACCCTCTTTAAGGAATGGGTACAGCCCCGATTGGACAAAAAGACCCTTTTGGTCGTTATTGATAATTTACGGTACGATCAGTGGTACGCCTTTGAGGAAACCGTACTGAACCATTATAAGAAATTGGAGGAGCGCTCCTACTTCAGTATTTTGCCCACGGCCACCCAATATGCCCGTAATGCCATTTTTTCAGGGCTTACCCCCTTGGATATGGAAAAGAAATACCCCCAATGGTGGAAGAACGATACCGACGATGGGGGCAAAAACCTATTTGAGGACCAGTTTTTAGGGGCACAGATCCAACGATTGGGACTCGATATCAAATGGAGCTACCACAAGATCAATAGCCTAAAACAAGGGAAGCAGCTTTCCCAGAACTTTAGGTCGTACCAGCAGAACGACCTCAATGTCATTGTCTATAATTTTGTGGACATGCTCTCCCACTCCAAGACCGAAATGGAAGTCATCAAGGAACTGGCCAGTAATGATAAGGCCTATAGGTCCCTTACACAGAGTTGGTTTAAGAACTCTCCCCTACTGGAACTCATTCAACAGGCCCAGGAAATGTGATTGCGCCTGATCATCACCACGGACCACGGTACCATTAATGTGAAACACCCCTCCAAAGTGGTGGGCGACCGGGATACCAGTCTTAACCTGCGGTACAAAACGGGGCGTAGCCTTACCTATGAAGATCGTGACGTACTGGCAGCCCGTAATCCCAAGGACATTCACCTACCGGCCATCAACATGAGCAGCTCGTTCATCTTTGCCAAGAACGATCTCTTTTTTGCGTACCCCAATAATTACAATCATTATGTAGGCTACTATCGCAATACCTATCAACATGGGGGTATTTCCCTAGAGGAAATGATCATTCCCTTTGTGGTATTGGAGCCAAGGTAATGCCGTCATGGAAAACAATAAAGAGGGGGCTTCCAATGGAAGCCCCCGCCTTTTCCGTCCGCAACGGACGGTTCCCTACGATGGAACAAACCGAGTTACAACAGGAGATAGGGAAATCAAAATGATAAGCGTTTATTCCTGTGGCCCTTTGAACCACATAAAAACATGGTCGTTGGTATAGTCAAGGCCGGCACCTATAAAATGCCCTGTATTAATATTGAGTGCGGGACGTCTTTTGATACAGTAGGCCCCATTTTGGGCGGTGAAATAATCCAAATCACTGGTCCTGCCCTCGCTGATATAACGACCTTGATAATATACAATGGTCCTATTGATTTCCCCATTTATGGCTATGGCCCTGATTTGATAGGGTTTAAACTCCTTGTTTGTTCTTGGATCCACCGCCAGATCATAATGATAGGGATCTCTTTTTGACCCAAGGCTACTGGGGCTCCCGGCACTTACATATTCGTTGTCATACCAAGTGTACACCGTATTGTTTTCGCCGTCTATGCCCATGCCAACGATGTTCTCAGGCACATAAGGGCGTCCTGTGTCAGGATTTATGGGCAAGGTGTAGCTGTATTTCTCTGGAGAACGTTCAGCGTCTAAATCCCTTGTGGTTCCCGCGCTGTAACGGTAGTTCATGTACCATACAAAGCTTAGATTGGAGTCACCATCAATACCCATTCCCACTACATCTACTTTCCTATACGGATTACCCGTAGTGGGATCAATGGGCAAACTGAGTTCATTGGGCGCTCTGTACTTCGTTAGATCATCGGGACTGCCTGCACTGACGTGAAAACCACCCACAGCCGACTGGGTCGTTTGGTCAGGGCATACCGTTGTCAATGCAATCTTTTCAGGTTCTTGGTCAGCACTAACTGCAGCATCCTGCTCCTCTACCTGCGTACAAGAAACCATACTGCCAATCCATACCATAACAATCATATATTTTACATTTTCCATAGTACTATTGTTTTATGGATGCAAACTAGAAACATAATACCCATGGTATTCCGCAATCTTTGGATTCCAAAAAATCAGGACTTTATAAAATGAGAGTGGAAGATGTTATGTGCAACAGGGACTATATGGGTGGCAACCATCCTTAGGGAGAAACCCGCCCATTCATTTCCTTTATAAGAATAAGGTGATGGTCAGGGCCAAAACATCTTCTTAACGCAACAAGCAAATCCAACTCCTTTTTGGGCATTATGGAATTGCCTAGGGAAGAAGTCATCCTCTTTTTACGGTCACGCCCACCCCATATCAAAATCACAGGGGTTATCTTTGCAGCCATATGCCCAACCGACCCATGACGCTACAATTCACCACAATTGAACTTTTGACCATTGCCCAACAGGCGTAGGACAAGGCGCACTCCAACGTGCTGTTGTTGCACCGTCCCATGGGAGCGGGGCAGCCAACCTTGGTCAAAGCCTTGGTG
>JBFOLQ010000582.1:0-3169 GCA_040830145.1 Flavobacteriaceae bacterium
AATTTGGAGTCCTGAAGGGCATCATTTAGATTTATACACAAAAATCCGTTCCATCATCAAACCATTTTGGCCCATTTTCCTCCTTACTTCGGTCTGTTGGTCCCAATTTTCAAAGGACATTGACACGACCTATAGGATTTCTTTTGTGGATAAGATCATTGTCAAGGCCAATATCAGCACCGAGAAAGACACCTATTCCTTTAGAAGCTCGGACGATATTTTCAAATTGACCACGAATGATGATCTCCGTATGTTCCTATCACTTGACTACGAATTCATTGGGGCCAGTATTGGATTTGCCCCAAAATTCCTGGCCCCCAATAGGGACAACTCTGAAAAGGGCAGATCTTCCTTTACCGACTATAGGTTCCGATTTTTCTTGGGGAATTGGGTGCAGGGCATTCAATTCAAAAAGACCCAAGGCTATCACGTTGACACCCGTGACCTATCTATCGATGGCGAAGAGAATTTAGACCCGTACATTTTATTCCCCAATCTTAAAAACCGGGTTTGGGCCATGTCCACGGCCTATGTGTTCAATCCCAAGTTCTCCCTACGCAATCTCATCTATCAGACGGAATGGCAAAAGAAAAGCGCAGGAAGCTTTATTCCCTCGGTATTCTATGACCTGTCTAGATTCTCCAATACGGAAGATGGCATTGCCTCTACGGAAGATATGTTCAATGTGCGGTTTTCCATGGGGTACTACCACACCTTTGTAATCCATCAAAAATGGTTTCTGTCCCCTTCCCTCTCCCCTTCATTGGGAACAAGGTTTTCCAAGTTCCGGACTATTGAAAATGGTGAAGATGTGGTAGAACACGATACGTATTTCCTGAAATTCCTTGAAGGGGGGTTCCAAATAGGTTATAGTTCCAAGAGAATCATTTTCGGTGGGAATTTCAATTTCAATATTAATTGGCACAATGAGGACGACACCAAGATAAAAAACGACCAGCTCTACGGCGTGCTCTATTTTGGATACCGTTTTGATGCTCCTGAATTTGTCCAAAAATCCTTCAATTGGATAAACCAAAAAGCCGGATTTTGACATAACCTTTCCGAAGATCATGGGCTGGTTAAGGGTATCCTAGGGCTTGCTGGCCCTGAGCATTTCCCGTTTTCCAGGTGGTCCCGGTAGACGTTCCACCACAAACCCTACCGATTGCATAGCCCTTCGCACGCTTCCCTTGGCGGAATAGGTGACCAAAACACCTTGGGGCCTCATGGCCCTATACACCTTATGAAAAAGATCTTCCTCCCATAATTCTGGCTGTACCCGTGGGCCAAAGGCATCAAAATATACCAAATGAAATTTTCCTTCATAGTCCATTTCCAAAAAATCGCCCTTTTCCTTTTTTAGGGAAAATGTATCCGTAATCGGCGTTTCCCTACCCCATTCACAAGCATGCATGAGTGCCAGACTGGAGGCCAATTCCGGTTCTCCAAGCTGCTGCGCATAATTAAGCTGAATCAATTCGTTTTTTGCTATTGGATATTTTTCAATGCCTGTGTAATGAATCTTTAACCGCTGTTTGGGCGCTTCCAAAAGAGTGGCCAGCGCATTGAGGCCCGTACCAAATCCCATTTCCAAAATGGCAATCCCCGTATCGGTAAAAAGGTGGAGTCCATTCCTGATAAAAACATGATAGGCCTCTTGCACGGCACCATGCTTGGAATGGTAGTGCTCATTCCATTCCTCTATGTATATGGTCTTGGAACCATCTGCGGTGGTGATGATCTTTCGCCCCACTATTGCTTGACCAGTACCCCGTCTGCCAAAAATCCATACGTTCGTTTGGGTGCCGTGATCTGGGCAATCTCCTCTTCTGATTTTCCCCCATCCTCGGCGTAATGCCGCTGCTCCTCAACACTCATTTCCCCCACATAGGCCAATCCGTTCACGATAACTTCCTTTCCCGTCAAATCCTTTGGTACAAAAAAGCCATAATCCTTAAAACGTACCATGGCCTCATCCCCATTTTCCAATTGCAATTTCATCCAACATCCCTTGGACTGGCACACTTCAGTCACCTGGGCCGTAAACTTCGTAGCCAGGGTATCCGCCAATTGCAAGGTCTTATACTTTTCTGAAATAGTGGCCATGGCAATGGTCCCTTTGGGTGAAACCTCCTTGCCAAAAGAAGCATAACTAGGCTCCTTGGTAGACGTACCGTCCTCTTCCTTTTGTTGATTTTGTCCCTTACAAGCACCCATAAGCACAAAAAACACCAATAAAACGTTAAATATTTTCATATGTCGCAAAATGTGAATTTAGATGCCAAAATTGGTTATTTTTAATTGAAAAAAGAAGCCCTGATTGCTTCAATGTCATACTTTTGATATTAAATTTTCGTCAGATGCAAAGCGTAATGGAAAAAATAACGGTGGAAAAGACAGCCCAATCAAAAATTAATCAAGTTGATTTTGACAACTTGCCCTTTGGAAGTGTCTTTGCCGATCATATGTTGGTGTGTGAATATAAAAATGACCGTTGGGAGGCACCCAAGATCATTCCATACCAATCCATCAGTATTTCACCGGCTTCTAAGATCTTCCATTATGGGCAGTCCATTGTTGAGGGTATTAAGGCGTATCGTGACGAAAACGATGACATATGGCTGTTCAGGCCCTTGGAGAATTTTAAGCGCTTTAACAAGTCGGCCCATCGGTTGGCCATGCCAGAGGTTCCAGAACACTATTTTATGGAAGGGTTGAAAACCTTATTAAAGCTGGATAGGGAATGGATTCCCAAGACCGCGGGAAGCTCCATGTACATACGGCCCTTCATGTTCGCGTCAGGAGAAGGTTTTCATGCCTCCCCGGCCAATGCCTATACCTTTATTATAGCCCTGGCCCCATCTGGTGCTTATTTTTCTGGTAAGGTGAAAGTGTTGATTGAAAAAAAATATTCCCGTGCCGCCAATGGCGGAGTAGGATATGCCAAGGCCGGCGGCAATTATGCAGGTCAATTTTATCCAACCCATTTGGCCAAGGAAAAAGGCTACCAGCAGGTTATCTGGACGGATGACAACACCCACGAGTATATTGAGGAAGCCGGGGCCATGAACATTTTTGTGCGCATAGGTGACACCTTGATTACGGGTCCCACCAACGATCGTATCTTGGATGGAATCACTCGAAAGAGCATCATAGAAATTGCCAAGGC
>JBFOLQ010000583.1:0-2639 GCA_040830145.1 Flavobacteriaceae bacterium
TGAAGGCCGAAATAAAATGACTTGCCGTACTATACCCTACCTTCAGAGCCACTTCATTTACATTGTAGCGCCCTGATTCCAGTAATTTTCTGGCCTCTTCCATTTTATGGTCAAAAAGAAAACCATATACCGTGTCCCCGTACAGTTGTTTAAACCCTTCCTTCAGCTTTTTGAGCGGCAACCCTATTTCATTTGAAAGCTCCTTCAATGTGGGCGGCTCAAATAGTCGCCGTAGGATGATCTCCTTTGCCAAACGAATCTTCTGAACGTTTTCCTCATTTGCCAAGTAAGGGCATTGTTCCATATCAACATCCGAACTTCTATTGAAATATATGGCGATAAGTTCGTACACCTTTGACTTTATATATAGAGGTGCCACAGATGGATGTACGGTCGCATTCATTAGTTGGCTAAGCACCACAGCTTGTACAGGGGCCACATTTTCCTGGGCATAATATTTTTTTTCGGTATTGGCCGTCTCCAAAAAAGGAATGGCATCGGCTTCCTGGGAAAAAAGTCCATGAAATTTCCGTATGCTCATTAGAACCGATACGACCCAGGTATTGGGGGCCAGTTCAAGATTTAGTGGCAAATCCGTTTGCGTATTGTACAACAAAAGGGAATGTTCCTCCCTTACCTGAAGCGCATAACGCCCCTCATTAAAGTTAAACTTGGCATCACCCTTGGTGCAAAAATGAAATTGAATATAACTCCTGTCTATATGTCGTTCCACGGTCCGTGTCACCTGACCATCGTTCCGTACCCTGAGTACATAAATTTGCTCATCCACTTGGATTTCCCCCAAGGAACCTTCCTCGATATTTTTTATAGCATCCACGGGTTATAAAAAGAAATTTTTGTATTTGGAACCATTCTAAATTATGAATTGACTCTATTTCAAATCTCCGTAAAATTAAGGCTTTTGGGAGAATTTCGACAAACGCCCCAAAAATAGCGCTGATTTCGACACTATTGGCACCTTTGGCGTTATTTTAAGGAAAATACCCGTCTTATTTTTGCGTTTGACTATTGTGATGCCAGAACCAACATCCCATAAACCAAGGTCTTTTTATGCCATTGGCCTTAGCTATAAAAAAGCCGATGCCGTGCTACGGGGCAAATTCAGCTTGGATGCCATCTCGGTGGAGAAGCTATTGAACCAAGCAAAGACCAGCGGCATAGAGGCGCTTTTTGCCATCTCTACCTGTAATCGAACAGAGCTGTATGGTTTTGCCGAGCACCCCTTTCAATTGATACAGTTACTTTGTAACAATACCCAAGGTTCCTTGGAGGCATTTCAGAAAGTAGCCTATGTGCACAAGGGAAAGGAAGCCGTTTCCCATCTCTTTCATGTTGGGACGGGCATTGACAGCCAAATTTTAGGTGATTTTGAGATAATTGGCCAATTAAAAAAAGGATTCGCCCTGTCCAAAAGCCTTGGGCTTACCAATCCATTTTTGGAACGCCTGTGCAATTCTGTCATTCAGGCCAGTAAGCGCATCAAGACCGAAACCTGTATTTCCACGGGGGCGACTTCCGTTGCCTTTGCCTCGGTACAATATATCCTGAACCATGTCATGGATGTTGACAGAAAGCATATCCTGCTTTTTGGAATGGGAAAAATTGGCCGTAATACTTGTGAAAATTTGGTAAAGCACATTGATGGTCCCAAAATCACATTGATTAACCGCACTAAGGACAGAGCCGAAAAAATGGCTGGTAAATTCAATGTTGAGGTACGGGATTATGGGGAACTCCAGGCTGAAATCAGAAAGGCCGATGTACTTATAGTGGCCACCGGGGCCAAAACCCCTACTATCACCGAAGCCCTTGTGCATACCAAAAAACCGTTGTTGATTCTCGATTTGTCCATCCCCAAAAATGTGGATGCCAGTGTTGGCACTGTACGTGGGGTGAAATTGGTTCATCTTGATGAGCTATCCCAAATCACGGATGCCACCTTGGAAGAACGCAAAAAACATCTTCCCCAGGCACATGCCATTATTGGGGAAATAAAGGGCGACTTTAACGAATGGCTTGAAATGCGAAAGTTTGCTCCGGTCATAAAAGCGTTAAAGACCAAACTCAAGACCATGAAAGACGAAGAGTTGGATAATCAGTCCAAAAAACTAAATGGTTTTGAACCAGAGCATGTGGACGTGGTTACCAATAGGATTATCCACAAGATTACCTCCCGTTTTGCCAATTATTTAAAGGAATCGGATATTGATACTGAGGAAAGCCTGGCCCTTATCCAAAAAATCTTCCAATTAGAGGTCAATCGTGCATGAAATATCCCATCAGAATTGGAACCCGTGAAAGCGAGCTGGCCCTTTGGCAGGCAAAGACCGTAAAAAGGCAACTCGAAGCGCTGGGGCACTCCTGCGAAATGGTTCCGGTAAAATCCACTGGGGACGTTGTCTTGGACAAACCTCTGTACGAGTTGGGAATTACTGGAATTTTTACTAGGACGCTTGATATCGCACTCTTGGAAGATAAAATAGATGTGGCGGTACATTCCATGAAAGATGTCCCCACCGTCTTGCCAAAACAATTGGTCCAGGCTGCTGTATTAAAAAGAGGCATGACTAATGATGTCCTTATCCATAAAAATGACCCTTTTGAGTCTAAGGGAAAAA
>JBFOLQ010000584.1:0-4183 GCA_040830145.1 Flavobacteriaceae bacterium
GCCTGTAAAAACCTGGAGGAAGAGTCATTCCTTAATATAAACTGAGCTAGATACTTCCCATCATAATCATAGTTCAACTTTCCAAATTGGGACCAAAGGGAGAAATCACGAAAAACAAAACCGTAGTTGTTTGAAGTCGTAGGGTCCCCTAAATTCAAGTAGCTCAAAATACTAGTGGTCTCAAAGGGAAATCCTTGTCTTGATGCCCCAAATGTTTCTCCGAACCCTTCAATTGCCTCCACACCTACATACGCATCTATATTATGCTTCTCTTCAAAGGTTTTCTTGTAAGACAAGGTATTGGTCCAAGTCCATTGATAATCATACACATCTTGGGAAGAGGATGAATTTTGAAAATTCCCTTCAACATATTCGGGTTGAGGTCTTCCCAAATCCCTTCTTCGCAGCGTGTTTAAATCAATCCCGAAACTTGTTTTTAATGTAAGGTCTTTAACAATTTCATAGGATGCGAATATATTTCCCAATAACCTTAAACGATAGCGCCGGTCATCTTCATCTCTTTTCAATCGCGCATAGGGATTAAAATTATTGCCCAGATTAGCCCCTCGGCTTCCTGCAAAATTTCCTGCTATATCGTAAATAGGGAGTAATGGATGGTGCTTATAGCCTGCTGAAACCGCGTTTTGCTCTTCATCATTGTTCAAGTCGCCTTTTTCATTGTCAAAAGAGGCAGTAAAGTTTTCACCGATGGTCAGTTTATTGTCAAGCGCCTTAAATTCAGTATTCGCTCGCAATGAAATACGTTCATAACCAGAGAACTTCGTAATATTGTCCTCTTTATAATATCCCAAGCTAAATGCATAACGTGCAAAATCTGTAGCGCCCGAAGCCGAAATATCGTGACTTGTCAAAGGTGCGGTACGTGTAACCTCTTTCCACCAGTTTGTGTCAGCGGCACGGGTTATGGCATAAATATTTCCTTCTTCCAGGGCATACAGACTTGGATCTGTTGCGGGGTCTCCCTCAAAAGCGCCACTTGGAAAAACATAATCTGGCAATGAAACTTCGCCATTGGGTCCAAAAACATATTGTCCATGGCTAGGGTCTTTTCCCGCATATAAATCGGCCAAGTATAAATATCTTCCCAATTCCTCTGCGTTTAGGGCCTCAACATTGTTTGCAGCGGATTGGAACCCATAATATGTATTATAGTTGATCGTGGGTTTTCCTTTTTTGCCCTTCTTTGTGGTTATAATGACCACACCGTTTGCCGCCCTTGAACCATAAATGGAGGCAGAAGAGGCATCCTTAAGTACTTGCAACGACTCTATATCGTTTGGGTTTAGGTTGGATTGTGTTTGGGATGGTACCCCATCAATGATATACAAAGGGTTGTTATTTCCTATTGTCCCGAAACCGCGAATTCGCACCGTAGCCTCTCCTCCCGCTCTCGCATCATTTACAATACTTACACCGGTGGCCCTTCCTTGTAATTGCTGCGCAAAAGTTGTTGCCGTGATGGTTTGCATATCATCGACATCCACGGTTGTGACAGCCCCTGTTACATCTCTTTTAGATTGGGTGCCATAACCTGTGACCACCACTTCATCCAAAACTGAGGCATCTTCAACCATCTTTATATCAACCACCGTTCTCCCTTCAATGGATACCTCTATGGTCTTATATCCCAAATAGCTAAATACTAGAATATCTTCAGCTCCTGCCCCAATGGTATATTTTCCATCAAAATCGGTCTGAACTCCTGTGGCTGAACCCTTTATTACAACATTGGTGCCGGGCAGGGGCCCTGTACCATCTGTAACCGTTCCGGAAACGACCTGGGCTTCCAAAAGGGCAGAGCAAAACAGCACCCCCATAAGCCAAATAAATTTTAAAAGGTTGACTCTCATAAATTTTCAAGTTTAATAAGTTAGTTATACAATGGGTTAACTCTAACTAGGGGAATACATGCGTATAGGGCCGGCATCCCTGTTAGAAAGCGCCCAAGGTATTTTAAAGGGTAGTGCTAGATGTAGGTTTGTAAAGAAACAACCCCAAAATTCATGAATTTTGGGGTTGCCATAAGGTTTGCCTTACAATGCAGGTGCGCCATACAGTAATCTATAAGTGCAATAGGCCAAAAAAGTCCATAAGACCTATGTTAGGTACATATTTTAATCACTGGCGATACTTCAAATATCCCAACACAATGAAATTCATATAGTTTACACTCGGCCTTAGTCGTTGCCCGCAATGTAGATATATCCGCTTTTGCCTTCATTATCCAATTCAGGAACAGTAATGATGTAATAATATGTTCCGGAGGGTATCTTTGTCGCCGTGCCCATGGAGTTCCCAGGAGCCCTACCATCCCATGTATTATCATACTTATCACTTTGATATATGATGTTCCCCCATCTGTTAAAGACCTTGAGCTGAAAGGTGTAGCCACAGGCTTCCAACCCCTTTATCTCAAAATAATCATTGATGCCATCCCCATTTACGGTCACAGCCTTTGAAATCACCATTCTCCCAATATTACAGGAGGAATCCAGACAACGGTCATGCATATCGATTTCAAAGAGTACGGATACCATACAGTTCTGGTGGGGCACGTCATAATAGAGTTGGTGTAACCCCGTTGGGCCGTTTTGGGAATCATAAATGGAACCATCCAGGGCACCTCCCCCATCCCATAGTTCAAACGTACCAGAACCGGGAACCCCCTCTGGCAAATATGGGGATAGGTCAACGGGACCATCATGGATACAAGCCTCCATTTCCACGATAATGGGGTCTGGTTGGGCCACATAGATACGTTGTTCAAAAACCTCAACGGTATCACAAATGTCAGTTACCGTCCATGTCCTAATGACCCAATAATCATAACTTTCACCAATGTCTGTGCGTTCTTCATTGAACTGAACATCCAAATCGCCACAGCCTCCAGAAAACCTCAGCTGTGGTACAGGAGGAAGCATGTCCCCACAAATAATCCCCATATCTTCCCCGTAATCCCTATGGGGCTTAATGGGCACTTCATTATCTATAATAGTAACGGTCACATTTCCTTCATTGATTCCAATAAGGTCTGTTGAGATATTTGACAGGACGATTGTTAGATTTTCAGTGGGCTCAATCACGGTGTCATCAATAATGGGAAGGGAAATCGTTCCTACCTCACCATCCATGCCATCAAAGGCGAGTGTACCCGTGATGGCCCTATAATCTTCCGGTTCGCTGGCTGTACCATCAAGGGAGGTAAAGTCAACTGTGAAACCACCCTGTACCCCACCGGTCAGCACCACGTTCAGCACAATGGTTCCGGCATCTTCATCAACAATACTGTCAGTGGTATCAAAAGAGATACCCGTGTCCCCTAAAGCGTCATTATCGACGATATTGACCGTGGCGACGGTATTTGGGGTAGTAATGGCAGGAAATAAAGATGATATTGATATTTGAAACGATTCCCTGGGTTCAATAAATGTATCATCAAAAGTTGAAACAACTAAATCTACCGACGTACTGTTCGCAGGCAAGTTCAAAGTTGACACAGGGACATAATCTTGATCCGTGGTACTTATATTTGTGTATGTGATGGCCAAGGCAATATCTTCATCGAATGCTTCTTCCAGCTTTAAAGTAAAGCTGGCATCCTCCCCTTCCGTCACCACGACCTCATTTCGTTCATTGATAACAAGTGCCGTTTGACACTCATTTGCAACTATTGTATCACGCTGGGAAGTACCCACATCAAAAGACACACTATTTGGCACACCATAGGTTGGACTACCTACCAAATTATCTATAGGATACACTGATGTATCTATACTGCCAATTGCTGACAAATCAGCTTCCACATAAGGATTGTTCATGCTTTCAAGCGCATCAGGACAACCATCACTATCGGAATCCAGGTCATGGTAATCAAGGGTGCCGTCATTGTCCGTATCCAAGCCCAAGGCCCCAGAAAACCTCAGCGTAAATAAGGTGACGCTATTAAGGGACACACGATGTTAGTAGGGTATAAAAAACTAGAACAACCGCGTGGCACTGGATGAATCGTCCGATATCGTTCGACTTATCTGTTTGGCAGGACTTTGGTAGATAAGGTCGGTCCCCTCATAGACCTCGGTGGTCAGGGCATAATTGTCCGCTTCGTCCGAAGTCTCCCATTCAATGTGCACACGGTCCAGGTACGGTTCCACCAGATTGTCCC
>JBFOLQ010000585.1:0-4036 GCA_040830145.1 Flavobacteriaceae bacterium
CTGACACAGGATGTGTTCCTCAAGTTGGCCAGATCCAATAATGATGGTGTTGACAACCTAAAAAGCTGGGTATATACCATTGCCAAAAATACCATTACCGACTATTACCGAAAAAGACAGTTGGACACAAAACCAATTGAAGGGGATTCTTTTTCAAATACGATGTCCCCTGAAGATGCTGGGCAGGAATTAAGCAAATGCATAAGTGCATTTATAAATCAGTTGCCAGGGGAATACCGTGAACTGCTTACTTTATCAGAGCTAAAGGAAGTTTCGCAAAAGGACATCGCAGCACAGATGAATATGAATTATGTCACAGTCCGTTCAAAAATTCAACGCGGGCGCAAGAAATTAAGGGAACAGTTTGAAAATTGCTGCTCTGTAATGCAGGGTGGGAAAGGAAGCATTCTGTATTTTGAGTCGAAAAAGGGATGTGATGGGAAACCATCTTGTTCTTGACAATTCGGATCTCTCTTCATTTATTTCATTTAATCGGGTAACTTCTTTCATGTGGAATCATTTAACACAATTCACGATAATTACGAGCATAATTTTGTCAAGAGCGACCCGCATATGCTTAGGTCCATGTTTGGTGACGTTGATGCCATACCGTTTTGGATTGCGGATATGGATTTTAAGGTGGCCGAACCCATTACCGAAGAATTACGGCGATTGGTCAATAGGGGTATTTATGCCTATGAATTCAACACGGGCACTATATTCAAGTCCATAGTGGACTGGAACCTAAAAAGGCATCAGCTCAAACTAAATGGGAAGGCGTTTATACAGGTGACCGGCGTATTGACCGGAATAGCATTGTTGATTCGGGAGTTATCCAATGAAGGGGATGGTGTGCTGATCCAAACACCCGTATACCATCAATTCTACAAAGTCATTAAAACTGCCAATAGAAAAGCAGTAGGGAATCCGTTAAAGGTTGTTGATGGAAGTTATGAAATGGATTTTGAGGATATGGAACGAAAACTCCAAACGGAGAATGTAAAGATCATTCTGCTCTGCAATCCTCACAATCCAATTGGCCGTGTATGGAAGAAGTGGGAGCTGGAAAAACTCATTGGATTGGCCAATACCTATGAGGCCACCATTGTCAGCGACGAAATCCATTCTGATATTATTTATTCCGGGGCCAAATTCAATAGTATTGCCGCCTTCAGCCCAAAACAGCATATCGCCGTTTTGGGGGCTCCTGCCAAGACCTTTGGCATGCAGAGTATATCCAACGGCTGCCTTTATGTTCCCAATAGGGCCGTTCACAAACAGATTAAAAATGCAGTTGGTTCCATGTACCTTGACCATGGCAATGCATTTTCAACCTTTGCGACCATAGCGGCCTATACCAAGGGTGAGGATTGGGTAAATGGATTGATTGCCCATTTGGAAAAAAATGTGGATTGGATTCAAAATTTTCTCCAAAAGGACATTCCAAAAGTAAAAATGTCAGTCCCCGAAGGCACATATCAAGTATGGTTGGATTTTAGTGCATTGGCCCTACCTCAAGAAGTGTTGGATGACCTGGTTTTTACTAAAGCAAAACTTGCCCTGACCCCTGGCCGTTGGTTTTGTAATGACCATGCCCAATTTATGCGCATGAACATAGCGTCGCCATTGCCAAAACTTCAAAAAGCCTTTCAGCAGTTAAAGAACGCTATTGATACGCTAAAATGAAGTATCGAAAAATATCCAAAATTTTCTGCATCATTTTTTAAGGTCATCGTCTTATAGAAAAGAGACTTGAGTTTAATCATAAAATCCTATAAGATGGACCTTACATTAAAATCATTGACGGCGACACTGGCCATGGCTTTGGGAATGCTGTTTGGCACAAACACTTTTGCGCAATCTTCTTGTTGCGAGGGCGAAAAACACGATGAAACTACGTGTGCCATAGACCATAAAAAGGACGGAAAAGCGTCATGTGGAACCGCATCGGCAACATTGGAAACAACCTCAGGATGCCTGCCATCAAGTTGCAGGGGTGCCAAAACAAAGTTTGGTGAGGCAAAAGTAATCTCAAACTTGAGAAGCAGTCTTGTGGGACTTAAGGCTGAAATGGAAAAATCCAAAACCCCAAAATTTGATGAACGATCTTATGATATTCATGACATTGTGGGTGAAACGGATGATGAAAGCCTCCAAATCATTGTTAGGGAGGTGCAACTGATGGAAAAAGAATTTTCCCTGAAAACCCAATTCAGGCCATTGGCATTTACACTTCCTGAAAACAAGGCCAAACAGGTCAAATACTTGGAAAAAAGGCTTGAAACACTTAAGCAGTTCCTATAGTACTAATGTCAGGTTGGGCATAGTGCGGTCCCAATACCATGCCAATCCTACCTATTCTCCAATAAGGTAGGCTCCATGACATCCCAATTACAGTTTATATGACCCTTAGAAAAATTGTCAGCCTGTCTGTGGCCATAAGTTTTGTGGTCTTGTTTGCAACAGGGGCCCTATCTTATTTTCAAGTGTACTCACGCGGTACGGCAACGTTGCATACGGTCTTTGGAATCTTGTTCTCACTTGGGGTTTTGTTCCATGTAATGAATAATTTTCGCTCCATAAAAAGATATGCCAAGGGGAAAACCGTTACCGTAATCGTATTGATTGGCTCCTTATTCTTTATAGGGGGGCTATACCAAATCGCTCCCTTTCGTACGTTAATGGATTTTGGTGCCAGGCAAAAGGTCGCAGCTGAAAGACAATGGGACCAAGCCGTTTATGAAATCGTGGAAATGAATACGTCCAATGGAACACAACTGACCATTGACCTAATGCGTTCAGAACACTATTGGCATCCGCAAATGGCAGTTTGGGTAGAAGATACGCAAGGTAATTACATAGAGACGCTGTTTGTGTCAAAAGCTACGGCAAGAGGTTTGTTCTTTGGCGGGCGAAACAAGGATAATTTCAAAACCTTCGATGAAGGCAAAGAAGCTACGGGCGAGTATAGACGTGTAAATGCACTGCCCGTTTGGTCTCATAAAAGAGGAGTGCAATATGCTGATGGCATGTATGTGCCGCCTAGCAATGACCCCCTTCCTGATGCGATAACGGGAGCAACTCTCACCGACAACTTCAAGCTAAAAACTTCCATCAAACCTCGGGACAAGTTCAAATTAAAGATTGAGCTCAATGTCGCTTTTGATGACAATGAATATTTTTCTGAATACGATTTTCCTGATGATGTGGTTTTCCATAACGGGACGGGTCAATTGGGACAGCCCTCCATTATTTTCAGTGTAGCCATTGATATGCACGATGATAAGAACTACTACCTGATGGAGTTGATAGGCCACGGGCACCATTCGGGTCAAAACGGCACTATAGATCCTGACCTGTCGACCTTGACCACGGCCAAGAGGCTTGTGGAAAGAATAGTGGTAGGGGTCAAGGATAGTGTTTCAAATTGACCATGCCATTTCAATTGAACGCAAACTATTGAAATGGATAGCATGGGAAAGCGATTCACATCCTGGATTTGGCATTAATTGGGGCTTTCTGATATGGTGGGATGGGCAATGGCACTCCAAAAAAGTAATATCGGGCCCCTATGGTTTGTTCAAAAATGAGGAAACAAGAAGGGGACACTTTTTTAAAGCATCCCCTTTTTTACCAACTTACCAAGTGTAAGAAACATCCCTGTAGGTAGAACTTATAATCTTGAAAGATTTGGGACATGATTAAAAGTTCACTACAAATCTCCGAATTATGTCTGTGCAAAATTTCAATGTAGTGTTCATAAAGTGCAAAAGACCATATTTTTAGGGGTTTGTAGTGGTTCTGTAGTGTTCTTTTTATAGGGATGGGGAGCTTACGGACCTCTCGGGGAGGCCGGGGCATTAATTTGGCTTGACCCGGTATGTAATTCTCCTATTGGTAATCACTGTTTTTAGGCAAATGGAAATGTTTTCCACTGTATCTTCCAAGATGGGGATGTTTTGGTCATTTGTAAAGTCGGTTGATAGAATGGTAAAGGGGTAATCCCCTATGTCGTTTGCCTTTATTTCATAACTAA
>JBFOLQ010000586.1:0-12266 GCA_040830145.1 Flavobacteriaceae bacterium
CAACTACAGCATATTCCGGACCGGGGCCACCTTCAAATGGCAGGGCTACGACGGCTCGCAGTGGACCGATGTCACCGGTACCCTCTCCGAGACACAGCGGACCAACAACCGGTACCGGTACGACTTCAGCCAGACCGGCGCGCAGTACTCCAGGTACAGGCTCCTGGGGGTCTCCGGGAACACCTACTACAACAGGCTCTATGAGATGAACCTCTTCGTGGGCAGCGGGTTCATAGCATCGCTGTATCCAAAGCACCAATGTACGGCTGATGCCGACGGAGACAACGTTTACAACCACCTCGACCTGGACAGCGACGGCGACGGCTGTAGCGATGCCCTTGAAGCTGGAGCCACTTTGGATATCACCGCAGATTATGTCTTTGCGGCCACTCCGGATGTAAACACCAATGGGCTAAATGACACCGTTGAGGATGGGACATCGGGTAGCACCGATTATGACTCCATTTATGGGGAGTATGCCTTGGAAGCCGAAAAAAGGGCCTGCGCCGACTCTGATGGGGATTCCATTATAGATTTGGTAGATGCGGATGATGACAACGACGGTATCCTAGATATTCATGAAAGTATATGTGATATTGAACTCGCCACCACCCCGGCAGACCTCTCATGGCATGGATCTGCCGCTGGGAATATGAGCACAGCTGATGGAACCACACTTTCCGTATCAGGTGCAGCCTGGGCCAATGCCTACTCAGATCAAGTTTTTGATCTTCCCTTACGGATAGAGGGTACCGTTACAGCGGCCGTCAATGGCATGATTGGCCTGTTACCTGAAAATGGGACAGAAACCACAAGTTGGAATGATGGAGGTTATAAATTTCAATTTAACCGTTCCAACGGCATGTATGTAAGGCACGGAAATCTACGGTCAGGCTGGCATACCCCCTCCATAGTTGGCACCACATTTCGATTGGAAATCGATGGGGATGGAAATATGAAGTATATCCATAATGGAAATGAGGTCTATTCAGGGACACTGCCAGTGGGCAATTACAAGCTTACCATATCACGGGGGTCTTTTACCGTGGACAACTTCCAGGTAGTACAACCCCGAACCACCACAAACCCCAACGAGTGCACTTCCTTGGATACCGATGGGGATGGACTCCCCAATCGCTTAGACCTCGATAGTGACGGGGATGGCTGTCCAGATGCATTGGAAGGAAGCCTGGGGCTTTTGATCAGCGCAGCCGTATCCTCAAGTATGGATGGGGGCAATACGGGGAGTGGTTTTACAGGGACGGCAGGACCTGTAATCAAGAACTTGGGAACCACCGTGGATGCCAATGGCGTTCCCACCATAGCCGGAAGTGGACAGCAACCAGGTGACGGGTTGGATATCAATACAAATGTTGCCTGCCCCGATAACGATGGGGACAGTATCAATGATTGGGTAGACTTGGATGATGACAATGATGGCATCCTTGATGTGGATGAAGGTTGTGAGGACGGTTCGGCCGCGCATCCCTTTACCCATTTGAACCGAGCGTATTGGGTAAGTCCTGGCCGGTACCATTTTGACTTTGGCAATGGGGTGTTCCAAGCCGATGTGGACAATACTGAGGGAAAAGGCTGGGTCCTGATCCTTCAATATATTCACCAAGGGGGCACCAACCCTGATTTGACCGTTATTCCGGCAGGTCAGGATTTCCCTGTGACCAGCACAGCTGCCTTAGGAACCAATGAATCGGGCACCAATGGATGGGGGCATGCCGGCAATGCGGCCATGGCACAGCTTACGGGAGCCGAGGAGTTTCGGTTTTATGCAGAGACCAATGGTCACAATCGAATCATCCACTTTAAAACCACTTCTGGGTTGGACTATAGTAAAACGGGCACGGGAAGTTTTACAGGAATCAATACCAATTTTACGGCCTTGACAGGGCACACGGCCAATATTCCAGCAGGGGTGACCAATTACTACTCGAATAAGGGTGACTTGGCCCTGACCGACTTTCCTTATTGGAGGCATGGTACATGGCATTGGGGCATTAGAGGGCTCGGACGTAGATGGGAAGTGGACGATTATCCAGGGAACAGTTCGAGACATACTATCCATAGAATCTGGGTGCGCAGTGCCAATCCCGCCAATTCCATGTGCACCGTTGATTACGACAACGATGGTACCGTTGACGCCATGGACGTAGACAGTGATGATGACGGTTGCCCTGATGCCGTGGAGGGCGCTGGTAATTTTAGTGAAGCGGACCTGACCGATAGCAATAACCTGGCCGATGCCGATGAAGGAACGGTTGATGATGATGGCGTTCCCACCAATTCGGGCAGTCCCCAAGACAACCACGCTTATGTACGGGCCAAAGTTGAGGCATCCATCACCACGCAACCAGAGGATGTCACTGTCTTTGTGGGCAATGAAACCCTTTTTGATGTGGCCGCCACCGATGGAGACCTCTTTCAATGGCAAGTGAGTACGGATGGAGGAACCACCTTTTCCGATATAACCGATGACGACCATTACACGGGCACCACAACGGACAGCCTTACCCTAAAAAAATTGGCCATCACCATGAATGGGTGGCAATACAGGGTGTTGGTCGCCAGTAATGGGAGTTATTGTATGGAGATACCCTCAGAAATCGTGACCCTGTCGGTGCGTGTAGCAACGGTTATTACCAACAGACGTATTACCTACCGTGTAAAAAAGGGGAATTAACACCTATGGACTTCCTGTGATCCTTGCCGTATCTTTGTCATATGGAAGAGGGCAAACAAATCATCCTTTTTGACGGGGTATGCAATCTATGCAATGGCGTTGTACAGCTTGTTATCAAAAAAGACACAAAAGATGTGTTCCGCTTTGCCTCCCTACAAAGTGACATCGGGCAACAATTGATTAAGGAACGGCACATAGATACGGCTAAAGTGGATTCCATTATTTTGATCCAGCCGGGAATTGCCTATTATACCAAATCAAGTGCGGCGCTGGAAATAGCGCGACATTTGGGTCCCTTTTATCGGATGTTCGTAGTTTTCAAAGGCCTTCCCAGGGGAATTCGGGATATCGTATACGATTTTACAGCCCGTAATCGCTATCGCTGGTTTGGAAAAAAAGAGCAATGCATGGTACCCACCCCTGAATTGCGTGCCAAATTTTTGGACGACAGCCAGCATCAAATTGTTGAGTCCACAACTTGAGGGGTCGACCATCATTTTTAACCAATTCAAATCGTCTTAGTCACAATCCACACTTTTAAAAGTATACTGCGTAGAGACCTACCTCCTTTTATCGAACATTATCAGTACATATGGTATCTACAAAAGGAAAAATAAAATCGTATACGATTTAGTGTTCCCATCGTCACCAACGCTCGCTACCAAAAAAGTACGAAACTAGGCAGCATCCCTATTTCCCTCATGGAAGTAAGGGTCATACTCATTACTCATTTTAAGGAAAATCGCTTTTATCTAGTTTCAGGGCATTCTTTTAAACCAATCCTATAAATCCATTGTGTTACCATCACACGGTCGCAACGAAAAAAAGAATCCATGAAAAAAGCAATATTCACAACCGTACTTTTCCCCTTATATTTTTGGGGAGCTCCATCACAACAAGAGATCACATCAGAAATTGAACAGGTCACCGTATACTTAAATGGGGCCCAGGTTACAAGAAATGCCTCCCTCATTCTTTCTGAGGGAAGCAACGAAATCGTCTTTACGGGACTTTCCCATAAGATAGACGAAAGCAGTATACAAGTTTCCGGTTTACAACATGTTTCCATCCTGGCCATGGCCTATGACATTAATTTTCTGGAAAAATCAAAAAGCCATCCAAAAGTATCACAATGGGAAAGCCAAATCATCACGTTGGAACATGAAATAGCCATGCTCAAAAACAAAATCATTGGTTTGGAGGAGGAAGAAAAAGTCATCAACGCCAACCGGTTGGTGAGTACCGATGGGGAAGCCTTGACCTTGGAAAAGGTACAACAAATAGGGCGATACTACCGAGAGCGTATCACGGCCATCAAGGATGAAATTTTTACGACCTATGTGGCCATCAATACCATAAAACTCCAAGTAAGTGCATTGCAAAACCAGTTGTCCGAGGTAAACAACGCCCCGGCGACCCAACAGGGCGAAATCACCATTACCTTTGACGCCCCCATATCCACTTCCCTACACGTCACCTTTACCTATATGGTGGCCGACGCAGGTTGGGTACCGAACTACGATATCAAATCGGTTTCCTTAAATGCCCCTCTGCAAATGACGTATAAAGCCAACGTCTATCAAAAAACGGGTATGGATTGGAATGATGTGAAGGTCACCCTTTCCACTGGCAACCCCAACTATAATATCGCCAAACCCCATCTGGAGGCCCATTACCTTAACTTTACCAATGGCTACCAGCGGAGAAAATCGGCCATTAAAAAAGAAGGATACGCTTTCAATCCCCATGTCAAAAAAGTTGTAGGGATTGTCACCGATACATCAGGTCAACCACTTCCTGGGGCAAACGTCATGGTCAAGGGCACCACCAATGGTACCCAATCTGATTTTGATGGCCAATACACACTCGAGGTTCCCCATGGGCGAGAATTGGTATTCTCCTATATAGGAATGCATTCCGTGGAGGTTCCACTCTACGCATCCACCATGAACGTCACGCTTGAAGAAGATGGTGCCGCCCTGGAGGAAGTGGTGGTGACGGCCCTGGGAACATCGCAAAAATCCAATCCCTTGGGGTATGCAACAGGAGCTGTTGCTTCCGTAAGTCCTGAAACACTGGTACAAGGAAGGGTCGCCGGAGTTCAGATAAGAGGGACATCTTCCCTACCAAGGACAAAAACCAATAAACAAACACCCACACCCCTCTATATCGTGGATGGTGTTCCCTTGGATGGATTTGTAGAGGGAGATCTTGACGAACGTGAAATCCAAGACATAGAAGTAGTACGGGGTGTCAATGCTACTACCATTTATGGAAGTAAAGGGGCGCATGGGGTAGTCATTATTACCACTAGAAAAAGTAGCATTATGGAAGGGGCCACCAAAACTGAATTTGCCATTAAAAAACCCTATACCATAGTATCTGATGGGGATATTACGGCTATGGAAATCAATTCCTTCAAAATCCCTGCGGAATATGAATACTTTGCGGCTCCCATCATCAATGAAAATGTATTCTTGACAGCAACCTTCAAAGATTGGGAACAACATCAATTGTTGCCCGGGGAGGCCACCATCTATTTTGAAGGTTCCTATGCCGGTAAAACGGTCATTGACCCCTATGCAACGGCCAAAAAGGAAATGGTATTGTCCTTGGGGATTGACCCCAATATTACCGTCATTCGGGAACGGGAACGCAATTTTAAGGGCAAACCCTTTGTTGGAAACAACCGTGTGATCAATAGAACCTATCAAATTGAAATTAAAAACAACAAAAATGTGGCCGTAACACTGAAATTGATGGATAGAATACCCAAATCCCAAAACAAGGAAATCAAGGTGGGGGATATCATGACCCACAATGCGGTATACGATGCGGAAAAAGGACTCTTAACATGGAAGCTACCGTTAAAAACCAAGGAAACCCGACGTGAAACATTCTCCTTTGTGGTCAAATACCCCAAGTACCGATCCATTTCCCTGTAGCTACCCTATGGAAACTTGACATTTTTTGGTGCCAATCCATCACAACCCATTAATTTTGCACCAAACCATGCGGGGTTCATTCAGCAATAATGAACCCCTTCATATAGTTACAACAAAACAAAAGGAGAGAGGTGCGCCTTGGACAGGAGGATAGAAAAAAGAATGGGCACGTCTTACCTCCCAGGCCTTATATTTTTTTGTTGACCTTACGGTATAAAGTTCTGAAAGGAAATTTTTTAAACGTAAACGAATTCGTGTGAAACAGGTATCGCATTGGGTCTATGACCTTCTCATAGAAAAAGGGGTTTCAGAACAATGGGCAGAGTACATAAACATGCTCCTTTTGTTGGTTATCGTTGTATCACTATTGTTAGTATTGGATTTCTTACTCCGAAAAATCATTGTTGGTTTTTTCAATCGTTTATCCAAATCCTCCAAAAACCGTTTTGACGATTTTTTGCTCAAAAACAAGGCCCCGAGGAATATGGCCCATATTATTCCGGTCAGTATCGCCTATAAAGCCATTCCGGCCATTTGTAGGGATTTTCCTGTTGTGGAAAATTTTTTCACCAAAGGAATAGAAGTGTTTGGAATTGTTCTATTTCTTTGGATTACAAGAAGTTTATTGCATACATTTAAAGATTTTCTTAAAACACTGTCTGGTCTTAGGGATAAGCCTATCGATAGTTATATCCAGGTCTTTATGATTTTTGCGTGGGCCATTGGCCTATTGTACGCAATTTCCATCATCACTGGGGTTGATTTATGGAAGTTCCTTACCGCCTTGGGAACTGCTTCTGCCATTATCATCCTGGTCTTTAGGGATACTATTTTGGGGTTTGTGGCCAGTATTCAAGTTTCAATCAACGATATGGTACGCATTGGGGACTGGATCACTTTTGATAAGTATGGTGCCGATGGTGACGTCATTGAAATCAATCTGGCTACGGTGAAGGTGCAGAATTTTGATAAGACCATTACCACCATTCCCACTTATGCGCTGATTTCCGATTCCTTCAGGAACTGGCGTGGTATGATAGATTCCCAAGGACGGCGCATTAAAAGGGCCCTTTTTATCAAACAGGGAAGCATACGGTTTTTGACCCCAGAAGATCTTGACCGCTTAAAAAATATTGAATTGATTAGGGAATATCTCAACAAAAGGGAGAAGGACATCAATGATCACAACGCCAAAAACACCGTTGACAAGTCCCTTTTGATCAATGGTAGAAACCTAACCAATATTGGCGTTTTCAGGAAATATATGGATGTGTATTTGCACGGCCATTCCGGCATCAACAAGAATATGATGATCATGGCCCGCCAGCTGCCCCCAACCACTCAAGGAATCCCCTTGGAGGTCTATGCCTTTAGCAGTGATAAAAGATGGGAAAACTACGAGTACATTATGTCAGATGTATTTGACCACCTTTTGGCCGCCATATCCTATTTTGATCTTGAAGGGTTTGAATTGCCTACTAGTGGTACCCCTATAAACACTTCACCTGATTTTTAGTCTTTTTAAAACCATATAACCAAATTAAATTGCTAGGTAGTGCAATGCTACTTTAGGTTATTCAAGATAAAATCCAACGTCTTATTGGCGTTCAGGTTCTGTGCAAAGGCATGGTTCAAATGAATAGGTCGTTCGGCAAGGCCCAAACGGGATAAATGGTTGATGGTCTCCTCATAATCCAAAGAGACTTTTCCCATAAGAAGCACGTCCATGGACCTCTCACGCAAATAACGTTTGTATATCTTTCGCAATCCGCTTAGATAGAGTCGGTCCTTGGTAAATCCCCCTCCCCTATGCGCCCGCAAGGTAATGGCAAAGGCCGCATGGCGATCTAACTTATATTGGTTATGGATCAAATCAAAGGTATCTGCAAAACCATAGCCCTTGATAAGGCTATCAGAGGCCAATACACGATAAGCCAGTTCCTTTAAACGCTTTAAGGTAAGAGCCCCACTCATGTATTCGCTAAAAACGGCCAACCCTTCCTGGGTTTCCACATTTTTGGGAAAACCGTTTGAAAAAACCCGTAGGGGCTGGGCATGTCCGTTATAAGTGGTTACCAAATGCACCCCAATCTCGTGGTTTGCCAAGGTCAACAGGTCATTTTGACTGAATTTTGCATTTCTTTTAATGATCAAGGCCCTTTTGGTATTGCTCACCATGGCATCCGCCGCAATATGGCTGGCCAATTCAATGTTCAATGGAAAATCATAACGCGTTGAGAATTCATTGAAATACATCTTGGCCTCCCCAATACTATGTACCTTGTCCATCATAATCGAATCAGGTTCATCCGCAAAGTGAAGAATAAACCTGGCATTTTGAACGTCCCTTTCCGTAGGCGTGCCATAGACCCGCAATGAATTGTAATAAAAATGTCTTCCCTGCCCTATGGTCTGTATGCATTGCACCATATTGGAATAGTGAAAGATAATATCGGCATACAACTTTCTCACCGTATCATCCTTGATTCGTTCCAAACGTTGTGAAAAGAACAGACGGTGCAATTTAAAGGGATCGAACTTTAATTTGGGATACCTAAATGCGGGTTCCAATGCATATTTTGAAGCGAAAAAACGTTGTTTTTCCTTCTCAATATTAATGGGATTGATATAACTGAGAAGTTCTATTTTTTTGACCAGTCGGTCCAAATTGGCATCAATCTCGAACACCGGAGCCTGCTCTTCCCTAATCTCATGTAGCTTTTGGTCTGTAATCATATGGGGGTTTCCATAAATTCCTTGGCCTGCAAAGGTATCAATTCCTTGAGTTGCTCCCGAACAGAACGAACCACTTCAGGAAAAAGTATGCCCGTTTCCTCATCACAATAAATCTTTGATATCTCTGTGGCCAATACCAAGGTGTTCCCAAAGTTTTGGGTAATAAATTTTAAGAAATGGCCATTTCCTTGAAATGTATCATTGATTTTGGAAGTGGACCCAATACCGTGGGGCAATTGCATTTGGCCCAATGACCTACTCCAATTTTCCGCAATTTGTCCAAATCGTTCCCCATCTATATTGGCCGTTCCCAAGTTCCATACGGGAACCTCGCGGTCCCATCGCTTCCAATTATAGCTATGCATATCAAAAACCAACGCCCGACCGAACAATTCCTCCGTTTTCCCCATAAGTGCGGTCACCACCTTATAAAAATCATCATGTTTTTGCAGGCTCACATCCATTTCATCTTGAGGCAAGGGGGATTTCCATAATTGTTTGCCCCATGCATCCTTATAAATGGCCCTTTCGGGACTACGGTTCAAGTCGTATTAAAATCTACTGTCCAATCCAGAAATGGTAATGGGATGATGCCTCACCATTTCCAATGTACACGGGTCTTCCTCATACCAGCGTTCATATTCCGTATGCAGACAGTTGTCCCATAGTGACTTCCTGAATTGGTGCCCATCATGCACCGCAGCACAGATATAGGGCACGTACGCCTCAATCTTTATATGAAGGGTGTAGGCATCAGAAACCGCTTCAAAAGCTTCCCCTTTCCCTATTTTGGAAACAATTTTACGGATGGACAACCTACGCATTTTCCACCTCATTTCGCAGTCGTGACCGTCGGTCAAAGGCTTGTAATCGGGAAACCACCCTACTTTCTATAAAGTCAATGACCTTTACCTGTAATTTGGTCTTATACACCTTGTTCATATACGTAATACCACCCGGTGACATGACATTTACCTCCACCAACTTGCCCCCTATGAGATCCAATCCCACGAAAAAGAGTCCGTCCTTCACCAGTTTGGGTCCAATTTGCTTGCACAGCAATTTCTCCTCCTTGGTAAGTGTATGCCTGGCGATACTGCCCCCTGCGGATACGTTAGATCGGTGATCGTCCGATCCCGGGATACGCCGCATCGCCCCAATGGGCTCCCCATTGAGCATCAATACACGTACATCCCCTTTCTCGGCCCCTTCAATATAGTCCTGTAAAATGACGTAGTTTGAGCTGCCATCGGCATTGGTGATATAGAAATCAAGTAGTGACTTAATATTGCTCATGGCCGATTTCTCAATGAGGATCACCCCCGAACCCCCAAAACCGTTCAAGGGCTTTAGTATCATCTTATCCGCTGTGGACTCCTTTATCTGTCGTAAAAGGTAGTTCTTGTTCTTTGATACATGGGTGGCAGGAATGATGTTACTGTGTGAATCCCCAAAGGCGGCGGTATATAACTTGTTGTTGGCTTCCCGTAGTCCTTGCAGGGAATTAATGATAAATACATCATCCTTGACCGAATCCAGAAAATTGAGCATTATGGGGTCCAAGGGTGGATTGGCCCTCATAAAGATAACGTCAAAACCGGCCAAAGGCAGCATTTCTTCCCTGGTGATGGCCTTCTTATAAAAGGATTTTAAATTGGAGGGAACCTTATCCATCCGGTTGATGACCGTACAAAAGGCATTGGTAACACTATTACGGATGGTGAGGTTGGCCGGACTACAAATCGCGACCCCATGATTACGCCGTACACATTCGTGCAAGAGGGCCAAACTGGTATCGTTCTCCGGGTCGATTTCCTCCCACGGATACATTAGGAAGCAAATGTTCATTTAATAGGACTGATTGGTTAATGGTAAAAAGGTAAGCCATCCTAAAAAAGAATGCAAGAAAAAATTGCAATGGGGGTATCAGATTTTATTTCAGTCCACTTCCAATGCTCTCCCTACACTACGCCCATTCGTCAGGGAAAATACCCTACCCCTTACTTGACCTCCTCATAATGGTCATCCCAATTTTTGACATGGGGATCTCCCAATTTGCCCACTGACTTTGCCACCACGGTGGATACGGTGGCATCGCCCGTTACATTGATAACCGTACGGAACATATCCAACGGACGGTCGACCGCAAAAATTAGGGCCAACCCTATTGCCAATTTTTCACTCGGAAAACCAACGGACTCCAACACAATGACCAGCATCACCATGCCCGCGCCCGGAACAGCTGCCGTACCTATGGAGGCCAAAAGGGCGGTCAGTATAATGGTGAGTTGATCCCCTAAGGTCAGATCAAACCCCAAGGCTTGGGATATGAATACGGCCGCTACCCCTTGATACAGACTGGTACCATCCATATTTATGGTGGCACCCACTGGCAATACAAAACTGGAGACTTCCTTGTCCACCCCAATATGCTCCTCAACCCTTTCCATGGTGACCGGCAAGGTGGCGGCACTGGAGCTGGTGGAAAAGGCGAGTAATTGGGCCGGACTCAACTGTTTTAAAAACCAAAAGGGGTTCTTTTTGGCAAACACCGTTACCAAAATACAGTATACCACTACCATTAGCAACAAACCTAGGATGACCACCCCGGCATACTTCAGGAGGGCCAATAGCAAATCAGGATCGCTGGACGAAACCACCACATTTGCCAAAAGGGCCAAAACGGCGTAAGGAGCGATCAACATAATCAAATCCACCATCTTTAGCACCACATCATTAAGGGAATCAAAGAATTTTTTAAGGGGACGTGCCTTTTCCTCCCCAATCAATAGCATGGATATCCCAAAAAAGATAGTGAAGAAAATCACCTGCAACATCAACTTATTATTGGTCATGGCAGCCAAGGCATTATCAGGTACCATATCTTCCAAAAACTTAAGGGGGCCAGCACTTTTTTGTCGTGTGGCCTCTTCAAGTTTAGAGGTGACCCCACTATCCTGCGCATATTCACTGGACAGTTTTGCAATGGTATCATCTGAAATACCATCGCCTGGTTGCAGGATGTTGACCAAAAGCAATCCCAACACAATGGCGATAAAGGTGGTACATATATAAATCCCGATGGTACGAAGCCCTATATTCCTAAATTTTGAAATATCCTTTAAGTCGGATATCCCTTTGATTAAGGAAGCCAAAATCAAGGGAATCGCTATCAGTTTCAATAGTTTTACAAAAATGGTCCCAAAGGGTGCGATCCAGTTCTTGATAAAAGTGGGACCCCAACTTACGTACGTCATGGCAAATCCAATTAGGACGCCCAGTACCATGCCCAGTAATATCTGCCAATGTAGTTCAAGCTTCTTCATATATGAGTATGTGTTTTCCTGTGGGGTAAAAGATAGTGTTTTTAGGGCGTACCCCCCAACACTACCATCTAGAGGTTCGGGACAGTAATAAATAATCGGCCATTACCAAAGCGGCCATTGCCTCTACGATGGGTACTGCACGTGGTACCACACAAGGGTCATGACGTCCCTTGCCCTGCATCTGTACCACCTTCCCCTCTTTATCGATGGTCTCATACCCTTGAATCAACGTGGCCACGGGCTTAAAGGCCACATTAAAATAAATATCCATTCCATTGCTGATACCCCCTTGAATTCCCCCACTGTAATTGGTCTTGGTGGAACCATCCACATTAAAACCATCGTTGTGTGCACTGCCCTTCATAGGGATACCCGCAAATCCACTGCCGTATTCAAAGCCTTTTACAGCATTGATGGAGAGCATGGCCTTTCCCAATTGGGCATGTAATTTTTCAAAAACTGGCTCACCCAGTCCCACCGGAACATTCTTTATGACACAACTGACCATTCCCCCAATGGTATCCCCTTCTTTTCGAATGGATTTGATGTAGTTCTCCATTTGAA
>JBFOLQ010000587.1:0-2758 GCA_040830145.1 Flavobacteriaceae bacterium
CGGATTGCTCCCATTTGGGCCAAAAGAGTTATCTGGAAACGGCGGAATACTTGCGACAAGAGTTATCCCTCTTGGGAATTGCAGACCATACCCCCAAGGAATGGCGGCAAAAGAATATCGATTTTCTTCAGAAACACCATACCTATTTTACTTCCTATGCACAGGAAAATTGGGAGCCTGTAAAACAAAAGAACATCAAGAAGCTAATGAAGGAGGACAATCTTGAGCGCGAAATCGCAAAAAAGGAAAAACTAAAGGCAAAGTTCAAGACCGAATCACCAGACAGGGGTATACAGACATTGTTTCGCGTCACCTTAAAAAATCATTTGACCCTGAGTGATATTGCGGACACCAAGGCCAATATCCTGCTTTCCGTAAATGCCATCATCATTTCCGTGGCCCTTTCCAACCTAATCCCTAAGTTGGACAATCCGTCCAACACCTATCTTATATACCCAACGGTTATTTTCATAACCTTTAGTGTAATATCCATGATATTGGCGGTATTGGCCACTAGGCCAAATGTCACTTCGGGCAAGTTCACCAAAAAGGATGTTGAGGACAAGAAGGTAAACCTCCTCTTCTTTGGCAATTTTCATCAAATGAAACTACAGGAATATGAATGGGCCCTCAAGGAGTTGATAAGGGACAAGGAGTATATTTATTCCTCACTGACCAAGGACCTTTATTTTTTGGGGCTAGTATTGAACCGCAAGTATAAAATCTTACGCCTGACCTATACCATTTTTATTATAGGCATCGTCATATCGGTCATTGCCTTTGCCATTTCCTTCCGTCTGTACGGATCAAACCGCATAGGGGACTTGGGAATGCTGTTTCCATAGATGGAACAAACGGATTGCTTCGGCCGAGGGCCCCTACAATGGTCAATGTGAATCTCAGTACTTATTAGCCCTCAATATCCAATTCGGCCATTAAATCGTCGTACGTATAGCTCTTTTTGGATTGCTCGCCCTTCTTGTACAGAATCTCTGCCCTAATGGCCTTGAGTCCCGTGACGCCTTGCAACCCTTCCAGTTCCACAATTTCCACATTGCTTGTGAAGTAATCTTTGGCCTGCAAGAACTTGATGTATCTCAAATACTCCAGTTCATCCTTTTTCTGGGAGTACACTATGGATAATTTTCCTTTTTGGGTGAGTCGTTCCCGTGTGCCCTTTATGTGTGATTTATCAATGCGCTTTTTGATAATTTCATACCGTGCATTATAGGTGCCGTCAACGTCAAACTGCTTTTCATCCATCCTAAATCTAATGGACAGGGGCACACTGTATACCAAGAGCAGGGAAGCTACATCCAAGGGGACCGATAGTTCGGGCTTTAGGTTGTAGTGCGCATTTTCCATCTCGCTCATGGTCTGTAATTGCCAGAGCCTTAAGTTGTTCAGGTACACCGAATCAAATTCCACATTGTTGGCAATGGCACTGCCTATGAACATGTTATGCTCTACTCCATCCGTCTTATACCGCTCAAAATAATGGGGAAACATCAATTGGGCCTCCTCTTGCTTTTGATCCAATAGGGAAGCCAATCGGTGATTGATGTCCATTACGCTCTCATCATAATTTTTACGGTGATCGTAAAAGGATGATTTTTCTGGATCTATCCTATCTTGATAGGCGGTAATACTTGAACGCAACTCCTTTGATTTTCCCAAATGTTGGAACAGGGGGTTGATCTCTTGCTGTATGAACTCCGAAATAGATTGTTCACTATGGGAGTAAAGCACCTCCTTTATTTCTTCGGCATAGGAATTTACTCTAAAAAGGAATTCCTCGTAGATAGGCAATTTTTTCTTTGTGAGGGCCTGTTGCAATACCTCGGCTATGTGCGATAACTGAATGGCCAGATCGCGTTGTATGGCAATGTTCCTTGCCTTAGAGGAATCCTTAATGTCTATCTGCCCATAAAGGGGATACACATCGTTAAAGACAATTTCCTCAAAGGAGGGGTTATTGCCAGTTATCTTTTCAAGCATAAACCTTTTGGCCTCTTCCTCAAACCTCCAGTAGACCGATGGGTGCACCGTGGTACACTCATGTTGTATCACGGCATCTATCTCATTGGTGATTTCCATTTGCCTACGGAGTACCGTAGTTACGATAAAGGGCATGATCTCATCGAGCTTTGTGGCATTGATGCTGTTGAGCTCATTGACATTGGGAGATACCAATTCCAATACGCCCAAAAGCTGTCCCTGATGGGCAATGGGCGCCAAGATGGCACTTTTTATGCCCTGTTCCTTGAACTCCTTATAAGGTGACATCCCCTTGGACCTTTCGTAATATTTGTCCACATTGGCTATGGCAAAATATTGCTTGTCATCCAAGAGTTTTTGATAGGACCCCTCACATAAGGCTTCATCACAGGTCTTATCATTTTTTCCATATAACAAAAAACTCTCGGCCCCATGGCCTTCGGCCCCACTACTAAAGGAGGCCTCAAGTCGGTCCAGGTCCGAATTATAGTCGACCCATCCTATTTTTATGTTGGGGAGGTTAAAAAAGGAAGAGAAGACGCGTCTGACATTTTCCATAAAATCCTCATCGTTCTCGGCACTGTTGATCAAATTGGATTTCATCTCGGATACCGAGTGCTCAGTGGTCACGTCAAACATGTTCGAAATCAAGAACCCTCTGGAAATAAAACTGTTTGGGGGAATTTTTTCCTTCCAGACCTCAATATTATCAAAGTTTTCAAGCAACTCCTCAAAATCCTTTTTGGTCAACTCCTTTGCC
>JBFOLQ010000588.1:0-2626 GCA_040830145.1 Flavobacteriaceae bacterium
AGTAACTGCTTCCCAAGCTTTTTTTTGGGGCATGTTATTCAGCTTGTTTTTAACAATCCTCTCCTGCGAAAAAGAGATCGCAAATGGAGAATTGCTTTCTGAAAGCTTAAAAGAACTGAAAGTAAGTTCCCCCGTACGATGGAAAAATGACCCCAGGTATAACGAATATGGTAGAGTACTGCAAGAAGTGTTCTCAGAGGCACTTGAAAGCAGGAATTTTAAGAGGATAGTGCATCTAGAGGCACTAAAACGCACCATGGGTGATACCGAGTTTCTGATTAAGGATATTTTGGTGCGGCCATATGATGGCAGAACTACAGTCTCCCAGTTTTTGTCTACCATAGCCGCCAGAATGAGGTATCCCAATTTTTCCTTTGATAATGTAGTCACCACTTTTCCATCATTGTTAGTAGGGGTTAGGGGTGAAGCGGAGTCATGGGAACTAGAAAACCATACACCGGCTGTGGCCTTTTTGCCTACCGATTTTAAGTCTGACTGGAAACAGATGGGGGGGACTAAAAATGGAGCAGTGCATATGATAGACTTAGAGCGCCCTTTCGGAAAACACGTGGTAGTAGTAATTCATTTGAGCGAACGGCACAAACTTACTGGTGAACCTATCAATACAAATGTACCCAGACCGGGGGTTGGGGTTACTTCCCCCGATAATCTATCGGTAGGCATAGATGATGTATCGAATACCATGGCGGTAACCTGCGAAGAACCATTGGAATGCCCCGATAATCCGTATACCGTCACTTCATTTAATGTAACGCACTTGAATGGCCAAAATATTATAACCTATACAACTGATGTGCCAGTGGCCTATTGTCGTATGTCTTACATACAAATTGCCAGATATGGACCTAGTTCAACGAATGGGACACCCGAAAGGATATTTAATCGAACCAGTGCCCACCCGGGCTATGTGGTTGATGCAGTTAATCTTTTGCCTAACACCAACTATACCTATATCATTAAAATTCAAGCCTATTATCTTATAGAGGATACGGATCCTACTGATGAATTTGACTACACGGTTGTTAGATGTGGCTTTGGGCCTCAACAGGTCCAGACATTGCAAACGGCACCTGTTTTATACCCTCCCATGGTCTCCAATTTTAACAGTTTCGCTCCTTTTGAGTACAATCAAGTGGAATTTTCTTGGAACCATCCATCAAGTGGTGATATTGATAACATTGTCATTGATAGATTTATGGATGGTACGAATAACTGGTTGCCGTTTAGTAGTGGTTCCCCAAACTATCAAGCTTCATCAGCTATTGATGGGAGTGCCACAGGTTTTTCTTGGAATATGCCAGACCAGTTATCAGGCCAAAGAATTTGGTCTAGAATCAGAACAAAAAGAAATGGCCTTTTTTCTGACCCGAAGTACGATTTGTTTTATCCGGGTCATGTAGACGACGGGAAACCATTGCAAATACGGGGAGTTCGTTTTTATAGAACACCTGGGTCCAATGATGAAATTGTTGAAAGTTATGCACATGGAGACCCTGAGTTTGTTCTTAATGTAGCGGTGGGGGGAGCTTGGGTCTATGCTGATGTAACCCCCCAAACACTATTATATCAACATCAGGTACCCATTGCCTTACGCCCGGCATGTCCTGATGCTTCAGTTGATGAAGATACTTCGGACAATGCTTGGACTGATTCGTATTATGTTATTGAAGGTACTGATCCGTTTTCACTGATCGAATCTTGGAATAATGCCCTACATAATAGTTTGGCACGAATTTCCGTCTCGGAGACGGAATCGTTGGAGCCCACAGAGTGGATTACACAAACGGGTTCATCAAAGGGGACTTCCATTAATGCTTCGGTACTGCACAAAAGAGCTCCATCTACCAATGCAGACGGAACCCCAGTAACGTCACCTGAATTAACTGTGACCGGTCAATTTGGAACAAAACAAGCAGAAACGATTAACTACCATATCCCTATGGAAGATTACGAGATAGGGGTTAAGGATCTTTTCTATTGGGATGAGCCCTATACGGCCTTGGAATATGGAAATGGTGTAACTCTCTTTCTTACCCATATGCAGAATGAGGATACACAAAGTCAAAGCTGCGCTTGGCTTTGGGGCATTTATCAAAATTACGATTGGCATTATAAATAAGATTCCAGTTACACCCGTAAATATTTAAAAAGTTAATATTATGATACGCAATACCAATGGAATACAAGTTTTGGGCATGGTCTTAATAAGCTTCTTGATTTTTGGCTCTTGTTCAGAAGATAATGATGTAGACAGATTCTTGGCTGAAGCCCACCCAAGCAAAGTATCACTTCGGAATGACAACTATGATAGGTATGGTGAGGCTGTGAGGGAACTTATAAGTGAGGCAGTCAAAAATCGGAAGTTTAGGGAATTAATTCAAATGGAAGCTTTAAAAAGGGTCAACGGCGACACGGAATTTCTACTTGGTGACATTGTAAAAAGACCATTGGGCAATACTACGGTACTGCAGTTGTTCAATGACTTATTGGCGCAGGACAAGGAACGAGATTTTACCATAGCGGATATTGTCAAACAATATCCCTCTATGATAGTGGGTATACGAGGGGAAATAGAAGATTGGGATACAGATATTTATCGTCCCGC
>JBFOLQ010000589.1:0-4355 GCA_040830145.1 Flavobacteriaceae bacterium
ATGGGGCGGCTGATATGGCTGTTATTGCTTTCTTACCTCCCGTTCTTACCAAGGGATTTCCGGGAAGATAGTGTGCCAGCTGTTCGGCAGCGCAGCTGGGCCCAACCCCTGGACCACCACCGCCATGGGGAATGGCAAATGTTTTGTGTAGGGTCAAATGGCATACATCGGCCCCAATGGTTGCCGGATTCTTGAGTCCCACTTGGGCATTCATATTGGCCCCATCCATGTATACCTGTCCTCCATTGTCGTGGATGATCTGGGTGATTTTTTGTATGCTGGCTTCAAAGACCCCATGGGTTGAGGGATAGGTGACCATAAGGGCCGCCAACTGATCTTTATGGAGTGATGCCTTTTCCTCCAAATCGGCCACATCTATGTTCCCTTTTTCGTCCGTCTTTGTGACCACTACCTTCATGCCGGCCATGACGGCCGAAGCGGGATTGGTGCCATGGGCAGAGGCAGGGATTAGACAAATATTGCGGTGCCCTTCGCCATTGGCCTCATGATAGGCCCTGATGACCATTAAACCTGCATATTCACCCTGCGCTCCCGAATTGGGCTGTAAGGAAGTGGCGGCAAAACCTGTAAGGGTAGTGAGATCTCTTTCCAATCCCTCCAACATAATTTGGTAACCCTGGGCCTGGTCAAGGGGTACAAAGGGGTGTATATTGCCCCATTGGCTCCAACTGAGCGGCAGTAATTGGGTGGCCGCATTCAATTTCATAGTACAGGAGCCCAATGAAATCATGGAGTGGTTTAAGGAGAGGTCCTTGCGCTCCAATTTTTTGATGTACCGCATCAATTCCGTTTCAGAATGATAGCTGTTGAAGACCTCGTTTTCCAAAAAGGGAGCGGTTCGTTTCATCGATTCGGGAATGATGTCCTTCACCTCTTCTGAAAATGGACCCTCGAAGTGGATTCCTTGGCTTTCAATGAAACATTGCAATAAGGGCGCTATATCTTTTTCGGTAAAGGCTTCATTCAGTGATATGGTGGCCGTTTCTTCATCTGGATAATGGAGATTGATACCCATTTTTTCAGACACTTCCCTCAATTTTGCCACGTTCCCTACCTTTACCTTTATGGTATCAAAATAGACCGTATTCAACTGATCTATTCCCAGGTCGGTAAGGCCTTGGGCCACTCGTTTTGTAAATGTATGTATACGCTGGGCAATATACCTTAACCCTTTGGGACCATGATATACGGCATACATTCCCGCCATAACGGCCAGGAGCACTTGGGCCGTACAAATATTACTTGTGGCCCGGTCGCGTTTAATGTGCTGCTCCCTTGTTTGCAGGGCCATGCGAAGGGCAGGTTTTCCATCCACATCCTTGGTCATCCCAATAATACGTCCCGGTATATGGCGTTTGTAGGTTTCCTTGGTGGCAAAATAGGCTGCATGCGGTCCGCCATATCCCATGGGAATGCCGAGGCGTTGGGTACTTCCCACTACCACATCGGCCCCAAACTCGCCCGGTGGCGTCAAAAGGACCAAGCTCAATATATCGGCCGCCACGGCCACTTTTATATCCTTGGATTGGGCATGGGCCACAAAATCACTGTAGTCATATGTTTCACCATGTTTTCCGGGATATTGTAAAAGCACCCCAAAAAAACCATCGTCCAAATCAAGGTTTTTGGGATCTCCGATGACCAAGTCAATACCCAAAGGGATGGCTCGGGTATGCAAAATGGACAGGGTCTGCGGTAACACCTCTTCCGAAACCATGAACTTTAAGGCATTGTTTTTCTTTTGTTCCCTGTTCCGTAGATTGAGCAACATGCTCATGGCCTCGGCCGCGGCCGTACCCTCATCCAACAAGGATGCATTGGCAATTTCCATTCCCGTAAGGTCACATACAGCGGTCTGAAAATTTAAAAGGGCCTCTAAGCGACCCTGTGCTATTTCAGCCTGATAGGGAGTATAGGCAGTATACCAGCCCGGATTTTCCAGAATATTCCTTTTAATGACCGAGGGGGTAATGCTTTCATGGTAGCCCAACCCAATATAGGACTTAAAGACTTTGTTCTTTTTTGCCAATTCCGCGATGTGCGCCAAAAACCCGTGTTCCCCCATGGCCGGTTGCAATTCAAGGGGCTTTTTTAATCGGATACCATCGGGAAGGGTCTCATGGACCAGTTGATCAAGGGAATCGGCCCCAATGGCCTTAAGCATATGGCGTATATCGCTTTCCTTGATACCGATATGTCTCGAGGCGAAATGGTCAGTCTTCATACGTTGTCAAATTCTCAAAAAAAGGTGGACAAAATTAGGGATTTATTCCTGTTTAAAATCCTTTTTGGAGAGGATCTGCCCTAAAGTTTTTAACCAAAAAAGGGGGTTATGAACAGTTTGCTACTTTTGTTCAATGGGGTGGTTGCGAAGGTTTTTTGATTTTTACCTGGATGCCAGTGTCCATGTGGCCCTATCCACTCTTTGCTTGGCGTATGCTACGGGTATTGTTTTAGGGGTCCAGGTTGATGTCCATTATGCCTTATTTCTCTTTTTGGGAACCATAGCCTGCTACAATTTTGTAAAGTATGGGGTTGAGGCAGAGAAATACATCTTGGTGGCCAACACCTACCATAAAAACATTCAATTGTTCAGCTTTGCGGCCTTGGGGCTCGCAGGGTACCATGCCCTATATTTTTCATTGGAGACTTGGCTGGGAATAGGATTTGCAGTGGTTCTTACAGGTCTTTATGCCCTGCCCATGGTACCTAAAAAGAGGAACTTACGGAGTCTGGGGCTCTTAAAGATTATATTGGTCGCTTTGGTATGGGCCCTGACTACGGTGATGGTAGTGGTGGTATCCACAGGGGAACCCTTGACATGGGATGTTTGGGTAGAGGGAGTTCAGCGTTTTTTGTTGGTATTGGTACTTTTGATTCCTTTTGAGATTAGGGATTTGAAGTATGATGGCCCCAACCTGGGCACGTTGCCACAGCGTATTGGCGTCGAAAAGTCAAAAAAGTTGGGAGGGGTGTTGACCTTGGTATTCTTTTTTTTGGTGTTTTTAAAGGACGATATCTCCCATATAGACCTTTACGGGAAGGGGATAATGTCGGTTTTGCTATTGCTTTCCATGGCGGTCACCTCTGAAGACCGAACTGATTACCACGCCTCCTTTTGGGTAGAGGGTATCCCAATCCTTTGGCTGGTCATATTGTACATACTGGAAGGTTGGGTTTAGGATTCACGTATCACCTTTTCCTTAATGGCCTTTTTTTCTGAGTCCGATAGGGAATGCATCTCCGCTTGCTCACAAAGTTTGGTAAGTCGTGCATTCTTTTTTGAAAACCCCTTACAGGTCTTGCACATGGCCCAATGCAACTTGAGCTTTATTTTTTCAAGGAAGGAAGCCTCGCTATATTGCGACTTGGTACAAATGTGTGCCGCTTCTTCACAGTTGATCATCATATGGCAAACCAGTTTTGATTGAGACAGGCCATGAGCGATGTACGCGCCCTATGTATCATGACCCATAGGTTAGACGGGTTTATGTTAAGTTCATTACAGATGTCCTCTGTGCTCATGCCCTTTATGGTCTTTAGGGTAAAGACTTTTCCTTGTTTGGGGGGCAATTGGGAAATACATTCCTGGATGGCCATTCCCAATTCCTCATTTTCAAAAGCATCGCTCTTGAGGGTAGAGATGGGGTCGGCCACTTGCTGCTCCAGCCAATCTCCTTCGGCGTCGGTTTGTGGGGCATAATCCATATGCACCTCGGCCCTTCCCTTTTTGGAATTTATTTTTCGATAATGGTCAATGATTTTTCTTTTCAATATGGCCACCAACCATGTACGTTCGGAGGCATCTCCCTTGAAATTCTTGGCAGATTTCAGGCCGGCCAGAAAAGTTTCCTGTACCAAATCCTTGGCAATCTCCCTATCATTTACACGGGTCATGGTGTAGTTGTAGAGATAGTCGGCATAAGAATCGACCCACGTATCGGGATATAAGCTATGTGTCGCCATAATAGTGCAATCGCTTCAAAAATAATTGTTTTTGGAGATTATTGATAACTTTGGATAAATTGATACGGCATGAAAAAAATTCTTTACTTTTTTGGATTGATGTGGGTGGTGGGCTGTGCCCAGGAAAAAATGGAATCCAAGTCCATAACGGATGTTTCCTCGGAGGAATTGGCCGATGTGCTGTTAGTGGACGTACGCACCCCGGATGAGTTCAATGCGGGACATATGGAAAATGCCGTGAACTGGAATCTGTATGACACGAATTTTACTGGGAACTTCCAGGAAGTGGATAAGGATAAGACCATTTATGTGTATTGTAAGGTCGGTGGCCGTAGTGCACAGGCCCAAAAAAAACTCCAAGCCATGGG
>JBFOLQ010000590.1:0-2588 GCA_040830145.1 Flavobacteriaceae bacterium
AATGTTCGACTTGGATGTCTTTCCTTTCTGGACCAATGTGAGGTACGATTGGTACATTTTTTCCACGTTGCCCTGTTCACCATAAATACGGGCCATATAGAAATTGTAGTCCAGTTGGGGATTGAGCTCCATGGCTCGGGAAAAAGCTTGCAAGGCCTCATCCAATAACACATATTTTTGAAACCGAAGGCCCACGCTGTATCCAAAATTGGGGGTTTCCTCAATTTTGTACAAAGCCCTATTGTAATACAATCTTGCATTTTCGACCTTGCCTTGTAAGGTCTGGTTGTATCCCAGTTCCACGAAAAAGGGAGGAAAGGGATTGCCCATGCCCACCATTCTTTGTAGCAGGGAATCCGCCGAGTGGTATCGTTCCAATTGTTGGTAACAGGCAATCAGATTTTCCACATAATCCGTACGTCTGGGATTATCCGTCACCAAATTTTCATAGAATACGATGGCCTTTTTATACTCTCCATCGTTAAAATATTGTTTGGCGAGAAAGTCCTCTTGGCCGTTGACGGACAAGATAAAGAATAGGAAAGGGAAAAGACTAATGCTTCGCATGGCCTAAAGATAACGGAGAAACTGACTAAATGGTGTTGCCATCCCCCATAAATATATCTTAAGATTGCCGGAATCTTTCAAACTCTTAGGATGTAAAGCCCGTACTAATCGATTACCTCAAACCCGCAATAGGGGACCAATACCTCAGGGATTTTTATACCCGAACCTGTCTGATAGTTTTCAAGAATGCCTGCCAATACGCGAGGGAGTGCCAAGGCGCTCCCATTAAGGGTATGGGCCAATTGACTCTTGCCATTTTCATCCTTGAAGCGCAATTTTAGACGGTTGGCCTGATAGGTTTCAAAATTGGACACCGAACTGATTTCAAGCCAACGATCCTGGGCAGTTGAGAACACCTCAAAATCATAGGTAAGGGCAGCCGTAAATCCAAGGTCTCCCCCACATAGGCGAAGGATTCGATAAGGGAGCCCCAATTCCCGCAAGATATCCTTTACATGTGCTACCATATTGTCTAGGGCCACATAGGAATTATTGGGGTGCTCCACACGAACTATCTCCACTTTGTCAAACTGGTGCAGTCTATTGAGTCCGCGCACATGGGCACCGTAACTACCGGCCTCCCTTCTAAAACAAGGGGTGTAGCCCGTATAGGTAATGGGAAAGTCTGTTTCGGAAAGAAGAACGTCCCGCAGTAGATTGGTGACGGGCACCTCGGCCGTAGGAATCAAGTATAGATTGTCTGCGCCCACATGGTACATTTGCCCTTCCTTGTCGGGCAGTTGTCCCGTACCGTATCCAGAGGTTTCATTCACCAAATGGGGCACTTGCATTTCAGTATAGCCCGCTTGGGTGTTTTTGTCCAAGAAGTAAGAGATAAGGGCACGTTGTAACCGGGCACCCTTGCCTTTGTACACTGGAAACCCCGCACCAGTGATTTTAACACCCAACTCAAAATCAATGATATCGTATTTCTTGGCCAGTTCCCAATGGGGAAGGGCATTGCCGTCAAGCTCGGGAATATCACCCTCACGGAAAACCTCTTCATTATCTTCTTCTGAACTGCCTGCTGGGACCGATGCATGTGGTATATTGGGGATTTGGTACAACAAATCATTGAGTTCCCCCGTCACGGTATTGAGTTGTTCCCCCAATGTCTTGGAAGCCTCCTTTAATTGCCCTGTACGTTCTTTTAATATATTGGCCTCTTGTGGTTTTCCACTCTTAAAGAGCAGGCCAATCTCCTTTGACAGTTTGTTGCTCTCGGCCAAGGTATTGTCCAACTGGGCCTGGGTGGCCCTTCGTTTTTCATCCAATGTCAGTACTTTGTCCAACAATGAAACGTCAAAGTTTCGTTTGCCAAGGGCTTGGGCCATGGCATCCTTATTTTCCCGCAAAGCGTGCAGTTGCAACATTTTTATGTATTTATGGATGCAAATTTAATGGTAATTGAGGGTTTGGCAATTTAATCTGTCCCGGTAAGTTTTGAGGGGAGGATCCATTCATGGTGCCTCAAATGGTCCCATTCCTCATTGGCCAGGTCTACATTTGGGTCAATATAGTCCTGATAGGGTCTCCCATTGACACTTATTCTTGAATCGACAAAGACTGAGATATCAATACCTTTTTCCGCATATATTTTTTTGAGCCGTTGGGCAAATTGCCACATAAAATCAGGGTAGGCCTGAACCCTTCTACGTTGTTTTTTTGATAGATGGTCGCCCAAGGTAATTTCAATCTCTTGGCCCGTCTGTTTGTTTATTACCCTAAATTGGGTTGATCCGGTCTTACTGCGCAGCATCATACGCCAACTTAATCGGTGGCCTTCTTCGGTCCAAAGTACATTGTCTGCCATAAAATGATGCCGCAAGGGAAGACCGATCTGGAAAAGGAAATAAATTCCAAAAAATACCAAGAATGCGTTCTTGTAAGGGGGAGGGGCAGCCTTTTCCTTTTCAAGGAAAGGCTTCTTTTTAAAAAAAATCCGTTGAATGGTCCTCGGTTCAAAAAAGAAGACGCAAAAGGCTAGGGACATATAGGGAAATATCCCAATCTGAAATACA
>JBFOLQ010000591.1:0-3853 GCA_040830145.1 Flavobacteriaceae bacterium
CTCGGTTCCCATGGCATTGTAGAAATAGGCAAACTCCACACCGATGGCCCCACTGCCCACTACAATCATTTTTTTCGGCTGTTTTTCCAAGGTCATGGCTTCCCGGTACCCGATAATATTCTTACCATCCTGCGGCAATGCAGGGAGTTCACGGCTACGGGCCCCAGTGGCGATGATAATATGGTCAGCCCCGTATACAGTCTCTTCACCATCATCGGATTTGACAGATATCTTTTTTCCAGGTTGAAGGGTTCCATATCCCTTAATGACCTCTATCTTATTCTTTTTCATGAGGAATTGAACCCCTTTGCTCATACCATCGGCCACCCCACGACTTCTTCCTATCACGGCGTCAAAATCCTTGTCGGCCCCGTCCACTTTCAATCCGTAGTCACTGGCGTGGTTTAGGTAATTGAATACCTGGGCCGATTTTAAAAGGGCTTTGGTAGGGATGCAGCCCCAATTAAGGCATACACCACCCAATTTTTCCTTTTCAATTATGGCCGTCTTAAAGCCCAATTGCGATGCTCGGATAGCCGTAACATATCCTCCGGGACCGCTGCCCAAGACAATGACATCAAATTTGTCCATGTTAGAATTTTTTAGGGTTGAAGTAGGGTGCAAAAGTAGCGAATTCAAGTTCCAAGCACCAAATCGCAAGAGGGCAAATTCTGAACATGCCATCCCAAGTTCACAGTCATCGACTCCGAGGGAAGTACCGAACAGTGTAAGGAACGGTCTGAACGTCTGACAGCTTTGAAGTTTGGAGACCTATAATTTTAAATATATCAGGAAGGTTTGCACTTCCCATATATGCTTCCTAAGAAGAATTTTTTCCAAACATTCCCTGGTTAAAGGTTTCTGAGTCCCCTTTGGGAATGGAGAGTGACGTCCAATCGTCTCCTTTGCACATCTTGCCTATCAGCACAATTTGCCCCACATGGTAGGCATAGTGGGCCAACTGACGATTGAAGGCTTGAAACAGGGTATGGTCCTCACCACGTATCTTTATCACACTATCTTGATTGTGTTCCCCCACTTGATCTATGGCCACAAAAAGGCAATCCCAGCCTTCTCGCCAAAGAGAGATTATATCCTTTTTGGTTTTTGGGGGCTGCTCAAACTCAGTTTCCCTATGGCGCCAGGGTTTTTCACCATCCTCAGTAAGGAAATTGGTCCACCTGCTTTTCATGTTGCCAACCATATGCTTTACAATGAGGGCAACACTGTTCCCATCCCCATGGGGTTGCCAGTACAGTTCAGGTTCACTCAATTGGGAAAAGGTAACATCCCCCAACTTTTTATAGCGTTCAAACTCAAACCGAAGACTTGTAAGATACTGTGTAAAGCGCATCAATATTATTCTTTGTCGGGTACAAAATTCAGGGCTGCCCCATTGATACAATGCCGTTTTCCAGTGGTTCTCCGCGGACCATCATCAAAGACATGGCCCAAATGGCCACCGCAGGTGGCACAATGTTCCTCGGTACGGGCGTAACCAATCTTATAATCTACATCATACGCTACATTGCCCTTGATTTCCCGATCAAAACTGGGCCATCCCGTGCCGGAATCAAATTTGTGTTCACTTTTGAACAGTTCTGTGCCGCATCCGGCGCAAACATAGATGCCCTTTTCCTTGTTGTCAAGTAGATTACTGGTAAAGGCCCTTTCAGTGCCCGCCCTGCGAAGTACATAGTATTCCATATCCGACAATGCCTCCTTCCATTCGGCATCGGTCTTTTGGACCTTGAAATTTTTCTTTTTATGCTGGGTTTCCTTACTGGATTGTTGTGCCTTTCCACCACAACCTCCCATGATTAGAAGAACGTAGAAAAAAAGGATGCGTCTAATGACTGTTGACATAGCGGACTATTTTGATTAAATGTACACTATTTTGGACGGAGTTGATTACCATTCCTTTCAAAAAAGGCCCCCATCATCCCTAAATTATTGGGCGACGGGGGCCAGGGGGCTTCTGGAAATGTAGATCAGTTCAGCTTTATCCTTGGTATATCTTTTTCGGTAATGCCCAGTTGGGCCATGACAGAGGCAATATTGCTCCTATCCATCTTTCCGCCCAATGATTCGGCCGGGATTACCGCAATCCTAAATACTTGGTCATCCGTGTCCCCGGATAGTAAGGTGGCCATATCAAAATCCGCTTCCAGGAAAATGTTCACGTCAAAGAACGTATGGTCATAGTTATATTGTAGTAGACCTTGGTCCAGGATACGGGTCTGTGGTAGCAGGCGCCAGATGTCCACAGGGTCCCCATTGCCGTCCTCGGTTTGGTCCCAAAGTAGGTACACCAAGACCACATCGGTCTCAAATACTTCCAAATTGTTGGGGAATTCATAGAAGAGGGAATAGTCATTGTCAGCTGAAAAGGTCCCTTGAATATCAACAACTTTGGACAATTCCGCATCTGCTCCGTCTTGTCCGTCCCTTCCGTCAAACCCATCACGGCCCGGAGGTCCTTCGGGGCCTATGCATCCACTGGATAAAATCATCAAAAATGTGCCAAGAAATAGTAATGCTCGTTTCATAATCCGTAATTTTAATTCTAACAATTTGGCAGTGTTTGATCATGGGTTTTCAAAAAGCGTTCCATTTTTTTGAAAGAATGAAAAATTTAAGGACAAATAGTGTTTAAAAAGTCAAGAGAATGCCGATAAACAGTGAAGTTTCCCCAAAGTTGGTAACTTCGCAAAAAAATATTGGAATGTCGAACGTAATGGCGCATAGCCTCTTTACTGATTTTGATATAGACCTCTTTAAATCGGGGAAACATTACAGGTTATACGAGAAATTTGGGGCGCACCCCATGGAGGTAAATGGGGTTCAGGGCACTTATTTTGCCGTGTGGGCCCCAAGTGCCAAATCTGTGAGTGTGGTAGGCGATTTTAATTTTTGGGTGGGGGACGACCATCCGCTTAACGTTCGATGGGACGAAAGTGGTATTTGGGAAGGTTTTGTGCCTGGAGTGGGCAAGGGCACCAAATACAAATATAAAATTCATTCGCACCATAACGGTGTGGTGACCGAAAAGGCCGATCCCTTTGGTCGATACTGTGAGCAACCTCCCAAGACGGCGTCGGTGGTGTGGGATGATACGTATACATGGGAGGACCAAAAATGGATGTCGTCTCGAAAGGACCACAATAAGTTGGATGGCCCCTTTTCGGTCTATGAGGTACATCTGGGCTCATGGCGTCGCAAGAATGGTAATGCATATCTATCATATGGGGATTTGGCCACTGCGTTGGTGTCCTATGTACGTGAAATGGGCTATACCCATGTGGAGTTCATGCCGGTGATGGAATACCCATATGATCCCTCTTGGGGTTACCAGATTACGGGATATTTTGCGCCAACCTCCCGTTTTGGCAATCCGGGGGAGTTCAAACTGTTGGTGGATGCCCTGCACCAAGCGGGTGTTGGCGTCATCTTGGACTGGGTTCCTTCCCATTTTCCCGAGGATGCCCACGGATTGGGCTTTTTTGATGGTTCACACCTCTATGAGCACCCAGACAGAAGAAGAGGGTACCACCCTGATTGGAAGAGCCTTATCTTTAATTATGGCCGAAATGAGGTGAGGGCGTTTTTGATCAGTAATGCCCTTTTTTGGTTGGATCAATATCATATTGATGGACTCCGGGTAGATGCGGTCGCGTCTATGCTTTACATTGACTATTCCCGGGAAGAAGGGGAGTGGGAACACAATATCTATGGCAATAATGAGAACCTGGAGGCAATGTCGTTCATAAGGGAGTTCAATGGGGCGGTTTATGGAAACTACACAGACGTACAGACCATTGAGGAGGAATACACGGCCTTTAATGGGGTATCA
>JBFOLQ010000592.1:0-2309 GCA_040830145.1 Flavobacteriaceae bacterium
CTTTGAGGGTCAACACAGGTGGTGTGGCCACGACCTATGATGGAAATGAGTATGTGGCCGACGCCTATTTTGATATGGGCCATATGTTGGACAGACCGCAAACGGGCCTACCGGAACCCTACCAAACATTCCGTTTTAGCCGTAGCCAGGTCATGGGGTATGACATTCCCTTGGAAAATGGTGAGTATACGGTGAAGCTGCACTTCGCCGAACTCTGGTTCGGGGCCACGGGCGGTGGTGATGGAGGAGCCGGCAAACGTATCTTTGATATTAGCCTGGAAGGGCAATTGGCGGAGGACAATTTGGATATCTATGCCGAGGTAGGGGCTGAGGTGATGCTGGTCAAGACCCATACGGTAACGGTAACCGATGGGGTGTTGAACATTGACTTTGACGCCCGTGAAGAAGTTGGTGGTGAACGCCACCCCGTCATCAATGCCATAGAGATTTTAGAAATAACTGAACCAGTACAACGTCCTTTTATAACTACCTGGAATACAGATGTTAATGGATTGTCCAATTACGATCAGATAACCATTTCCACCCATCCCTATGAGACCTATAATTATACAGTGGATTGGGGTGATGGTTCCACCTCTGAAAATGTAACCGGTAATATCGTCCATACCTACGAAAGCAGAGGTACTTATCGGGTTTCTATCTCAGGAGATTTTCCAAGAATGTATTTTGGACACGGTTCTGACCCAAGCAAATTGATTTTTATTAATCAGTGGGGAGATATGAATTGGTCTTCCATGGAAGAAGCGTTTAAAGGATGTGAAAATTTGGAGGTTTTGGCCGCAGATGTTCCTGATTTATCCCGGGTTTCCAGTTTGGCCAGAATGTTTTCCGGTACAATTCATTTGAGAGGAAACCCATCTTTTTCCAATTGGGATGTTTCAAACATAACGAACATGTCTCGAATGTTCCATGAAACTTACTTTAATCAGGATATCTCATCATGGGATGTGTCCAATGTGACCAATATGAGTGGAATGTTCAGTGGTGCTCATAAATTCAATCAAGATATATCTCCTTGGGATGTTTCCGATGTCACAAATATGTCAGGGATGTTTTTGGGTGTAGATTTTAACACTCATGAATTTGACCAACCGATAGGTAGTTGGGACGTTTCCAATGTGACTGATATGTCATCGATGTTTGGGAGTGCTGAAGGATACTGTAATTTTAATCAACCTTTGAATGATTGGGATGTTTCCAATGTTGTGACGATGAGAGGAATGTTTGGTGGGGCCAAAAACTTTAATCAGGATATATCCCAATGGAATGTCTCCAATGTGACTGATATGTCATGGATGTTCGGGGAAGATGACGATATCTTCATCCCTCTCGACTTTAATCAGGACATCAGTTCTTGGGACACCTCTAGCGTTACTGATATGGAGGGAATGTTCTCACATGCGATTGCTTTTAACCAAGATATATCTAATTGGAACGTTGATAATGTCACCAATATGTCTTGGATGTTTGCAAATCCATATGTACCATTAGGGGGCAACCATTCATTTGATTATAATCTGGGTGCTTGGAACGTCATGAATGTTTCACAAATGGAAGGTATCTTTAGTAATGTTGCCTTATCTGGGGAGAATTATGATAAAACCCTAGTAGGTTGGTCCCAATTACCGTCCTTACAAAATGGGGTTCGATTGGATGCTCCTAATAATAACTATTGTCTGGCTAAAGAGGCCCGTCAAAATATCATTGATACCTATGGCTGGACCATCAATGATGCTGGAGAAGCAGAGGATTGTAGCAACACCTTTGATTTTGCCCTTCGTATCAATGCAGGTGGTTCAGAAATAGAATACAACGACTATACTTTTATCGCCGACACGTATTACAATACGGGAAATACACTAAGTAATCCCAGAACAGGATTAGCTGAACCCTATCAGAGTTTTCGGTATGGCCCTTCACAGATAATGAGGTACAACATTCCCTTGGAGAATGGGGAGTATACGGTGAAGCTGCACTTCGCCGAACTCTGGTTTGGGGCCACGGGCGGTGGTTCCGGGGGTGTGGGAAGCCGTGTCTTTGATGTGAGTTTGGAAGGCCAATTGGCCGAGGACAATCTGGACATCTTTGCTGAGGTGGGGGCCGATGCCATGCTGGTCAAGACCCATACGGTAACGGTGACCGATGGGGCATTGAACATTGACTTTGACGCCCGTGATGAAGTGGGGGGCGAGCGCCACCCCGTCATCAATGTCATTGAGATATTGGGGAATGATGGAAATTCTGGCAAAGGGTATGTGGTCAAAGGAGCACAGGACAACCAAATGGAC
>JBFOLQ010000593.1:0-4205 GCA_040830145.1 Flavobacteriaceae bacterium
CATTCGCTTTTTCCAAAGGATATAAATGTCGGTATAAAGGCTTGTCATCCACTTTTTTCAACAAGGTGAGATTCCCCTGTCTTTTGTCATAGACCTTATCCCAGGATGTTCGCACGGAGGTCCAAAAAACACTGTGCTTGTTCCACCATTCCTTGGCCAGTTCACATTTTTTATCATCTACTTTCTTGTAGGTGTTCATGCCCTTTTCCTGGGCCAATAGAACATCCTCCTTGCCATCTTGTCTGATAATCTTGTCGTTGTCCTGCTCATGTACCCATCCATCTTTGGTGATTTCATGTCGGTTGCCCCGTTTCATCACATTGTAATCATCCCGCTTGCTATATTCACGCCTGGGCAGTGGGGAGTCACTTTTATTTTCCCAATAATGTTTGCCATCAATGTGTACCCAAGTAGCGGAGCCCGAATAACGGGGACTGTCATCAACCTGATATACCTTTTGCGTCCATTGTCCTTTTACGGCTTCTGGGGGAAGTTGCGCAAACGTCCAATTGTTGTCTTTGTCGTAGTGGAAGACGTTGCGGTTCTCGTATAACCAATCCTGTCGCCAGTGTTTAATGACCATGGTGTCGTTTACTACCAACAAATGCTGTATTGAAATCTTGTCCTCCTTGTCAACAATGGGCATTGCCAATTCAAGGGCTGCTGCCGTATAGTCCATCTTTTTTTCATAGTCTATTTCAGGGGCAAAGGTCTCTGTGTACTTAAAGGTTATTTCATAACAGCCACACATGTCCTTGATGGCTTGTCGATCCATTTCCTTTTTGTTCTGTGATTGTAAGACCGAAATAGGGACTAGTAGTAAGAATGATAGCAAGATTGAATTTTTCATAGTAACTGTATTTATGGTGTTTCAGTAAACTTTGTCGCAAAAATATTAAATTAATTTAGATTGATTAAAAATAACAAATTATATTTGTCGACAAGTTATTAAGAATGAATATAAATAATATGCATGTCCATGGCATCTTGAAAACCGAGGGATTTCGGGCAGTGGCTTTTTCACCGGGCAAGGTCGAAAATGGCCTGATTGCTAGACAGGATCGAGGTTTTGAATTGTCACGGATATGGATATCCATTTTTACCTTTTTTATTTATACTGTGGCCATTTATTCCCAAGATGGCAGGCAGGGCAAAGACAGTATCTTGCCCCAAGATTTGGATGAAGTGGTTGTAACGGCCACGCGCACCATAAGGCAACTTTCATCCTTGCCCTTACCTGTCGTCTTGGTTCCCCAAAAACAGCTACAACGATCTGGGGTCACTCGATTGAATGAAATTCTCAATGAGCAGACAGGCATCATTATGGCTCCAGATGCCACTGTGGGAGGAGCTGAAGGGGTTCAGATACAGGGAATTGCCTCAGATTATATTTTGGTGCTCATTGATGGGGTGCCGGTTGTGGGACGTGCCGGAGGGAACCTGGATTTAAGTCGGTTTGCCATTGGCAATGTGCAACAAATAGAAGTGGTTAAGGGGCCTTCCTCCAGTCTTTTTGGTTCTGAGGCATTGGGAGGGGTTGTTAATATCATTACTGAAAAACCCTCCTCTGAAAAAGTGGCATGGAGGGTATCGCACAGGGCCGCTACCTTTAGCCATCACAACACCAATTTGGGTATTGCACAACGTCAAGGAAAATGGGGGTATTCAATTTTTGCCGACCGTTTGGGGACTGAGGGCTACGATTTAACACCGGATAGTAATACCAAGACGGTGAACCCACATTATAATTACACCGTCAATGGCCGTTTGTACCATGATGCCTCGGAAAAGCTCCATGCATTTGCCTCTGCCCGCTATTTTTTCCAAGAGTTTGATGTAGCGCCCAGTACCAGTATTGAGAAAGATGCCAATGTTCAACTGCGTTTTGACCATCATCCATCGAAAAAGTCAAACTTTCAATACGAGTTTTATTATACGAGTTATATCACGGAGGAAAAAACCATTGACCCAACTAGTAATGAGATACTTTTTGGAAACGATTTCAACCAAAAGCTCTTTCGCCCGGAAATCAGGTACAACCATGACTTTTCCAATGATGCGACCCTTTCTGTTGGGGGAGGATATAATTTTGAGACCCTGGATCGGGAGTTGTTTTCGGGGAAGGTGTCATTTGGCTCACAATATCTCTTTGCCCAATATGATGTTAGGCCCATTGAAAAGCTGAATGTCATTATAGGGGCACGCTTTGATAATCACAGCGAGTATAATTCCCAACTGAGTCCCAAGATTTCGGGCCGTTTTCAGATAGCTGAAAATTGGGCCATAAAGGGTTCCGTGGGCAGTGGTTTTAAGGCACCCGACTTTCGACAATTATATCTTGATTTTACCAACGCTTTGGGAGGAGGGTATTCCGTTTTTGGAAAGCAGGTAGAGGCGGAAGGCATTCAAAGACTTCTGGAAAGTGGTGGGATAGCCTCTACCTCGTCAGTACAGGTAAGTATTTCTGAGTTGGGCGCCCCATTGAATGCCGAAAGCTCGGTGGGCTACAATTTGGGTGTTGTCCATAAAAGAGGGAAATGGTCATCTGAAATCAATTTTTTTAGGAATGATTTTGCCAATTTAATCGATACAAGGGTCTTGGCTACCAAGACCAATGGGCAAAATGTATTTGGTTACATCAATCGGGAACGGGTTTATACCCAAGGAGTTGAGGTGGATTTAAAATATCGATTCCTTGATAATCTTGAACTTTCGGCGGGCTATCAGTTGGTATATGCTTATGACAAGGATAGAGAAGCTGAACTCGAAAGGGGACAGGTCTTTGTCCGGGACCCTGAAACCCAGCAGACCATTGAATTGACCCGGGATGACTATGTTGGGTTGGAAAACCGCTCACGTCACATCCTCAACTTCAAGGCGTTTTATGAAGTGCCCAAATGGGATTCCCATGCCAATCTTCGGGTAGTATATAGAAGCCGGTATGGGCAGGCAGATACCAATGGCAACGAATTGTTGGATCGTTACGATGATTCCTTTATCAAGGGGTATGGGCTGGTAAATCTTGCACTGGGGAAAACTTTTTATGGGCATTACCAATTGCAATTGGGGGTAGATAATCTTCTCGATTTTAAGGGGAACAATCCCATTGCCGGTGATGCCAATGGTCCCTTGTGGGTAAATCCCGGGATACGATTGTTCGCAAAATTGACTATTCAACTTTAAATATAAATTTCTATGAAGGCAACTAGTTTTTTTATGCTACTACTATTTTCGCTGACAATTTTTACGTCTTGCGATACTGATGATGATTCACCGCAGGGGGTGGATTCCATAACGTTTACAGGTACGTTCAGTAGGCAATTTGAAGTGCAGGGTGCTCCGCAAAGGGCGACCTACATCATAGCCGAGGACAAAGTTTCCTATACCCTTACCGGGGGTGTGGGACAAGCAGATTACGAGCTTGACAAGCTCTATTTTTCAAAGGGGGACAACCGTTGGATAGGGCATCGAAAGAGTAATGATACCTATTATGTTATGTTTTTCAAGGACATAAGTGATACCAAGATATCTCTCTACAAAAAAGAGGTGGCGTCATTGGATGCAGGAAAAAGCGAACCTGTGCCCGCTGCCGACAACACCGAAAACCATGGTTGGAACAATTATGAAAAAGATTTGCCCATAAGTGCCAAAATTGAAAATTTATATGCCCCACAGACGGGGGGGCAGGGACAAGGTGAAATCGGAGGACCTTTTGTCAAGTTCAGTTTCGAAGAGGGGAAAGTAATCGATAGTGATACCAAATGGGATATTGCCTTCCGGGGGACGACCATAGCTGTTAATGGTGGTGTCAAAACTGGGACCAATGATGAACCTGAAAGAAATGGAAATGCCGGGGCGGCCATTGCTTCGGGGACATTTGATGACATTGGTGATATAGATGGACTCAACTTTGAACAAGATGCTGAGGGCTCCTTTGCCATACCAACCGGTAGTGGTAATGGCTGGTATACGTACACCGGACCACCCAGCCATCAGATTGTGCCCACGGCGGGAAAAATATTGGTATTTAGGACCCATGATGGAAAATATGCCAAAATAGAGGTGTTGAGCTACTATAAAGATGCGGATGCCTCTTCTGAATCAAGGCATTACACCTTCAAGTATGTGTATCAGCCCAATGGGGAAGTAACAACATTTTGACTATGAGGGGGAATAGAATGACTTCAATTGTTTTTGTGATACTA
>JBFOLQ010000594.1:0-3871 GCA_040830145.1 Flavobacteriaceae bacterium
AAATCATGCTTTCCCCGTGCAATTTCAAGGGCCTTTTTTTCAATCTTGTCAAAATCCTTGTCAGATACCGCATGGTCCCCAAAATCCACGTCGTAATAAAACCCGTTCTCTATGGCAGGGCCTATGGTCAGCTTTATACCCGGATACAGTTCTTCCAATGCTTGGGCCACAATATGGGAGGTAGAGTGCCAAAAGGCCTTTTTCCCTTCGGAATCTTTCCAAGTGTAAAGTACCAAGCTACCATCTCTGTCCAAAGGGGTGGATACCTCAATGGTCGTATCGTTGAACCGGGCAGAAATCACGTTTCGGGCCAAACCCTCACTGATGCTCCGGGCAACATCCATGGGCGTACTGTGATTGGGGTATTGTTTTACCGATCCGTCTGGAAGCGTAATATCAATCATCTTATAACTATGAGAAAGCTGCAAAGATAATAGCTTGTGCTTTTGTGGACAATTAATATATGACATGGATTCCCTTTAAAAAACTTCCGGTACCTTTGACCTTTGATTTTTAGAAAGCATATGAAGTTTCCATTGGTGGGGATACTTGGTCTTCTGATATTCCTGATTTGTGCATGTAGACCTTCCTATGAGGAACCCAGGGTTTCGTTGGAGCGCTATCATCTTGAAGATGGTTTTTCAATGCAGGTGGTAGCCTCAGAACCTCTTTTAAGGGCGCCAGTGGCCATTGATTTCGACAATAAGGGTAGAATGTGGGTCGTTGGGATGTCCGATTTTATGACCTCCCTTGATGGTGGTGATGATCAGGCCCCGACAGGGACGATTAAGATATTGGAGGATAGGGACCGGGATGGAATTATGGACCATGCCAAGGTGTTTATGGATAGTTTACGGTTTCCACGGGCCTTGGCGCTTGTGTATGGAGGGGTCCTATACGCTGAACCACCCAACCTTTGGTTTGTTGGGATTGAAAATGACCGTCCCATCCAACGCGTTTTAGTGGACTCCCTGTATGCAGTGGAAGGGAATCCCGAGCACCAACCAAATGGGTTGCATCTCAACCTTGATAACTGGATCTACAATGCCAAATCACATTATAGATATCGAAGGATAGGCGAAAAATGGGTAAAGGAGGCAACATCCTTTCGAGGACAATGGGGCATAAGCCATGACAATTTTGGACGCCTCTACTACAATGACAATTCCACCCAGTTGATGGGGGATTATGTGTTGCCCAATCTTTTGTCCCGAAACCCTTATTGGGTTCCGAAAAAGGGAATATCACGAACACTTACAGGTGACCAAAGGGTGTATCCCATGCACCCCGGATTGGTGAACAGAGGGTATGTAAAAGGAGTGCTAAATGCCGATAGTCTCTTAGTGAATGTAACGGCTGCCTGTGGGCCATTGGTATATCGCGGCGGAGCGTTCACCGAGGAATATGACCAAAATGCGTTCGTCTGTATTCCGGAGGCCAATGCGTTGAAACGTAATATTTTATCCTTTCATGGGGATAGTATTTCCGCCCAACAGGCATGGGAGGAAAAGGAATTTCTGGTCTCAACGGATGAAGGCTTTCGCCCTGTGAACCTTACAGGTTCTGTGGATGGGAATCTGTACGTAGTGGATATGCACCGAGGGGTGATACAGCATCATGCCTATATGAGCCCCTATATGAAAAAGGGAATCGTGCAGAGAAAGTTGGATACCATGGTGAATATGGGGCGTATCCTCAAGATATGGAAGGAAGGACAAGTTCCAATGGACCCCATTGATTTTGATACGCTTACGGCAAAGGAATTGGTGTCGTTATTGTCCCATAAAAATGGATGGATTCGGGATAGGGCACAACATTGTTTGGTGTACAGGAATCACGGGGAAGCCATTCCGGATTTAAAGAAACTTTCCGCCACGACTGAAAATCCGCTGGCCCAGATCCATGCTCTTCGGACATTGGAGGGCCTTAATGCCCTGGATTTTGATGTGCTGATTGAAGCGGGCAGTAATTGTGGGCCAGAAGTGGCATCACATGTTGTGGTATTGATGCAGACATTTGTTGCAGAGGAACATTGGCCCAGGGCCAAGGAACTTTTCCTTTCAATGTGGGCATTGAAGGACAAGGGCCTGGACATCTACCTGGCTACAGTGCTTGGTCAATGGAAAACAGCTTCTGGCGGTGCGTCCATGGATTTGATGCAAAAGATTCTTTCCCAGAACCGGAATTCCATGATGTTGGTGGAAGCTGCCTTAAGCGGATTGAACACCTTGGATTTTTTGGAGGGCGATAGACCCAGGGAAGTATTTGGGGAACCACATGCCCTATGGAGTACATCTGTTGAACAGCTAATGGCCAATATGGAGGGGCAACGGAAAAATCGCATCTTTTCTACACAAATGATGGGTGGGGATACCCGCACCAGGGGTGCCAAAATGTTCAAAAAGCTATGTGCCGCCTGCCATGGTATTGATGGTGCTGGCCTCACTGCCGTTGCGCCACCCTTGGAGAAATCTGAATATGTGGCGGACCCTAAGACATTGGGCCTTGTACTGCTTCATGGACTCAAAGGGCCTATCCAAGTGGCTGGTGTTGAGTATACATTTAATAATGCCATGCCAGGCTTAATGGGCAATACGACGGTGAGTGATGCCGATATCGTGGACATTATTTCGTACGTCACCAATGCCTTTTCTGACCGTGCCCATGTACTGGATCATGCGACCTTGGAGGAGCTCAAAAAGGTAAGGCCTACATCAGGGGAATACACGGCGGAGGAATTGAATGCCTTTTTGAAGCGAAAGGAAAACTAGTCTGACCCTATCGTCCAATGGGACTATCATCACATTCAAGGATTCCAGAGGTATATCGCAGCCCATCCAATAAGAACGTTAAAAGACCTGTATTCTCATAACTTTGGGCGTTGTGCGAGGCCGAAGAATAAAAAAGACGCCCTTTGCCATATTTCTTGATCCAAGCAATATAGTGAATATGCTCCTGTGGTGTCTCCCGAAGTCCTTCCAACAACTTACTTTCCATATATAATAAAGGCCTAAAGTTGAGGTCGGTATAAGCATTTTTGAAAAAATAGGGTTCGTCAACATGGGAAAATCCTTTTCCCTTGAAACCGGCGACCAGGGGGTGGTTGGAATCCACTGGTTTTACATGTATTCGTTGCTGTTTGGGATGGTAGTCAAAACTTCCTCCGACCATCTCACTAAAGGCAGTGGACATATTGTGCATGGTAATGGCCCCGTGCAAAAGCATAATGCCGCCACCTTGGGCCACGTATTCCAGAAGGTTTGCTTCCAACTCCCGGGCCTTTTGCCATTGTGCTTCCTTGGTAAGGGTGGTGTCCTCTTTCAGCACGTCCCAAAAAAGGTTCCTATGATCGCGTTCGGGACAATTATTGTTCAGGACGACCACGTCATACTTTTGAAGCATTTCGGCTTCAAAACTCCCAATGTCCATACTGTGTTCCACTTCAAAGGCCCCACTCCTTTCGGCCAGAAGTGTCATCACCGATCTGGTATGGGGAATGACCCAATGTTCAAAACCAGTGTGAAGTGAAAATATCAAGACCTTTCTTTTGTCCTTGACAAAGACAGGAATAGGGACCACCTCCGATATTTTTTCTTGCATGGAGGCCACCCATTCTGAAGTCAGTTCCACCTTTGGCATATCTTGGGAATGTGCCAAGGACATGCATCCGAATAAAAAAAGTAAGATATGTTTTCCCATGCTTGTCCTAAGATAGCCCTAAAGTAAATAAGCACCACCAATACCCGCCAAAATGACCATCAATTTTCGTAGGTTGAAGGTATGTCCCTCAGAACTTTCAAAAAGGATAATGGTGGAAACATGCAAAAATACCCCCACGACCAATGCGGTCATTGGTCCTGAGTATTGTTGT